>JBDTOH010000005.1:0-30328 GCA_039933355.1 Gemmatimonadota bacterium
GACCTGACCCGGCACGAAGAACCCGAGGACCAACATCCCGAGCGCGAGCCAGTCCCCGGAGGAGAGAATTCGGGGCAGGATTGAGGTGAGCACCGTCCCGGCGATGGTCGCGAGCAGGAACCCGTCGATCATCGCGGCGACGCCGGGCCGGGACCGGGTCGCGGCGTAGACCAGCGGTCCGACCCAAAGCGCCCCGAGGCAGGCCAGCAGGAGGATCATCGAGAACCCTCATCACAACCGGCGGAGAGAGTCATCCGCCGGGATGATGACTATGGATTAGAGGGACGGATATCGAGCTCGCTCACGGTCGCGCCCGCTGGGAGCGCCAGCGCATGGGCGACCGACTGCGCTACCTGTTCCGGCTTGAGGATCCGGTCGAGCTTGGGATTCATCACGGTCTGATTGCGGATGAGCGGCGTGTCGACGCTCCCGGGGCAGATCGCGATCACCCGAATCCCGTGCGGCCGCACCTCGAGCAGGAGTGAGCGGCTGAAGCCCAGCACCGCGTGCTTCGACGCGCTGTAGGCGGCGGCGTCTTTCACGCCGTTCTTGCCGGCCAGGCTGGCGATGTTGACGATGTCGCCGCGTCCGCGTGCCTTCATGTCGGGGAGAACGGCTTTGGTGACGAGAAAGATCCCACGGACATTCGTAGCGAACGTCCGATCCCATTCTTCGACCGTCATCTCCTCGAGCGGTTTCCCGATCAGAATCCCGGCGTTGTTGATGAGCGTGTCGATCGGCCCGAGTGAGATGACCGTGTGGCGAACGGCGGCGAGCACTTCCTCAGGATTCGCCACGTCTGCCGGTCGTCCCGCCGCCCGGATGCCTGCGTCTCGGAGCTCATCGACGAGCGCCGTCAGCTTGGTCGCGGTCCGAGCGCAGACCCCAACCGCGTACCCTGCGCGACCGAGCTCGAAGGCGATCGCGCGGCCGATCCCTTCCGTGGCTCCCGTGACAAACGCAATTCGGCTTGGCATGGTGGGGAATCTATTGGGGGGACCCGTGGACGGGCACCACCGCGTCACCTACTCCAAGGTCACCGTCAAGTCGCACGGGCCATAGTCGCTGTGCTTTTTGGTCTTGTGATAGAGGCCGAACCGCAATACCGCGGAGCCGGGTGCACCACCCAGGATGGTCCCAGTGAAAGCCCCAGTTCGCGCAAATCGGCTTGGTGGGTCGACGCTCAATTCGAAGTCGGTGGAGTTGACGGCCGGATCGGGCAGCTCTCCAGCCATGAAGAACACGGCCGATACGGGGCTTCCCGCCGCCGGAATGCTGAGGCCGACAGGAGAGGCGGAGCAGTCGTGAAAGTTCGCCGTTGCGGCTCCGAACAAGAGGCGCATGGTGGAGAGGTCGGGCTCGCTGCTGTCACCGCACCCGACCAGCGAAACGGTGAGAAAGACCACCATCACACCCGGCGCCACTGCCTTTGAACCCGACATGGCTCGACTCCTGAGTGGCCGGCACGCCTCGTCGGCGTGAGCGCGAAAGATGAAGCAAGTGTGGCCGAACCAGAAGTGAGGCGCCTTCCCTCTCCGGTCAAGCCGGCGTTCATCGCGCTCTCATCGATCGCGAAGGAGACCGAGCTGATAGGTGGCGCCGAGCCGCTCGAAGATCGCTTCGGCCTCGCCGCGCAGGGCGGCAGCTTCGTTGTGGCGATGGAGTCCCCGAAGCGCCCGCACCGCCACGATCGCGCTCTCGGCCTGGAGCTGCGCCGAGTCGAGCCGCAACGCCTCCGCCACGGCTTGGTCCGCCAGCGCCAACGCCGTCGCGTAGTCGCCGAGCGCAAGCGAAAGCGTCGCGCGAATTCGATCGGCTTCCGCCACACCGGCGGGATCGTCGGCGGCCATGGCGAGACGGGCGGCGCGGTCCAGCAGCTCGGGCACGTTCGAATAGCTCCCGTCGGCCACGAGCGCCTCGGCGAGCCCGGCGGTCGTGAGCGAGGTCAGTCCCGCCTCATCGACCTCGTCCGCATGACGTACTGCCTGCTCGGACGCCCGAACCGAGCCGCTCACGTCGCCCTGGTTTCGATAGATGATGCTGAGGTTGTGGTAGGTCTCGGCGAGCCCGCGCCGATCGCCGAGACGCTGGTAGGCGAGATCGGCTTCGCGAAGCAGGCTCGCAGCCTCCTCCAAGCGTCCACCGAGAAACGCGAGCGACGCCAAATTGCCTGAGGCGCGGGCGCCGGTTTGGAGATCGCTCCGAGCCCGACTCAGCTCGAGCGCACGGCCGAAGTGGCTCGCCGCAGCGTCCATACTCCCGCGTTCGTGTGAGATCGCACCGAGCAAGTTGTGGCAACGCATGCACCCGTCATCGTCCGCCCGGTTCCGAAACGCATCGAGCGTGCGGGTCGCGATCGTCTCCCCCACGCCGAGTGATCCGACCCGGGTTGCGGCGGTCGCGATGAACAGACCCGTGGCAGGGCTCTCGTCCACAGCGCCGTCCGGGAGCGGCATGAACCGATCC
This sequence comes from Gemmatimonadota bacterium, assembly GCA_039933355.1. Classification (GTDB taxonomy): domain Bacteria; phylum Gemmatimonadota; class Gemmatimonadetes; order Gemmatimonadales; family GWC2-71-9; genus SHZU01. The sequence continues at coordinate 2,467 of JBDTOH010000005.1, forward strand.
AGAATCTCCCGATACTGCCCTTGCTGGAGCAGCACGCGGAGCTCGCGGGTCGGATCCTCGCCGGCGGGGATCATCAGGTTCCCGTCTCCTCAGTACGCGATGGCCCAGCGGCTGAAGCCGGACAGATCGGCTTTGAGCTCGCCGTCATCGCTCTTGAAGGACCCGATCTTGACGAACGGGTCGCCCACTTTCTCCTGGCGCCAGATCGACAGATGCTGCTCGATCTGGTCGTCCGCAGCATCGTGCTTCCCGTCGCCGTTGAGGTCGCCGGCGTTTTGCTTGTAGTCGAGCTTGAGCTCCCCCGGGTGTGCCGCGGTGAACTTGAGCCCGCTTGGCAACAGCTCGACTTGGATCTCGACCGGATCGACGATTCGCATCGTGATGAGGATCGAGTCGTTTGCTCCAAACCCGCTCCCGTCCGGCCGAGCCGCCAAGCTCCGGGCTTCGATGTTGAGCCGGGCGAACTTGTCCCCAGGCCCGCCTTGATCATTAAGGAAATAGACGATTCCCTCAGTATCCCGGCCGACCTTGGCGTAGAAGCTCACTTCCGTGTTGAAGAACGGGCGGTGATTCGTCGGGAGACGAAGAATGTTGAGCGCAGCAGGCGGACGCTCTTCGCCTGCGTCAGTGGCTGTGCCATCGGTGCAAGCCAGTGCGGCCGGAAGTCCGAGCCACAGCCAGCGGAGCCTTGTTCGAGTCGGCATATCAATTCCGATTCATTCGGTGTCGCCGTCCAGAATTCTCTGGAGGCGGGGCCTGGAAATACCGAGGCGCCGGGCGGCTTCGCTCTTGTTACCTTCGGCCGCTCTCAGCATCGAGAGCACTGCGGCCCGGATGATGGTGCCGAGGGGCGCCGGGAACGGAAGCCCTAGCGCCGGATCTCGATTCGGCTGCGGCACGAGGAGGTCATCGATCGCCAGCGTCCCCCTCGGAGAGAGCACGAGGGCGCGCTCGATTGAGTTGCGCAGCTCGCGGACGTTACCCGGCCATGGATGGGCTCGGAGCGCGGTCCTCACCTCGGGCGTCAGCTCCGGAATCGGGAGCCCGTAGCTGACGGCAAGCCGCGCCACGAACGCCTCGGCCAAGAGCTCCACATCGGCGTTCCGGCCGCGAAGCGGAGGAAGAAGCAGGCTCACCACGTTGAGCCGGTAGAACAGGTCCTCGCGGAACTCCCCTCGGGCCACGGATTGCGACAGATCGGCGTGGCTCGCCGCGACGATCCTCACATCGATCTTGCGGGTCTGCTGGCCGCCAACTCTGCGGATCTCTCGAGCCTCGAGCGCCCGGAGCAGTTTCGGCTGCAGGTCGAGCGGCAGGTTGGCCACTTCGTCGAGGAAGATCGTGCCGCCGTCCGCGAGCTCGAACAGGCCGGGTTTCGCCGCGACCGCCCCGGTGAACGCGCCCCGCTCGTGTCCGAACAGCTCGCTTTCCAGCAGGTTCGCCGGAATCGCGCCGCAGTTGATCTCGATGAACGGCTGCTTCGAGCGGGGTGAGTGGTAGTGAATCGCCCGGGCAAGGAGCTCTTTTCCCGTGCCCGTCTCGCCGCCGAGCAGGACGGTGACGTCCCGATGTTCAGCGACGCGGCGCGCGTTCCCGACGACTTGAAGGAGCGATGCGCTCGTGCCGATGATGGCGTCGAATCCATTCGCCTTGAGCTCAGCCGCGGTGAACCGCTCCGCCTCGCCAACCGCCTTGGAATCCCGCGCCACCCGCTCGAGCGTGCGACGAAGCAGGTCGAGATCCGTCGGCAGCGCGAAGTAGTCTCGCGCCCCGCGTCCGATCGCCCCGATGGCGATCCGGTGATCTGCCGCCGCACCTACCACGAAGGTCGGGCCTGAGCACGGCGGCAGTCGCGGCAGGAGATCGAGGGCTTCGGTCTCGGCGCCGCCAGCCAGAATGAGACGGACGAGGTCGTCACCCGAAGGTGACGGCGCCTCGTCCGGCCGCCAGTCGCGCAACTGGAAACCTTGCTCGGTTGCCATAGCACGAACCGACTCTCCAAAGCTGTCGGACAGGGCGATGACGAGACCCGTCGAGCGGCTCGTCATCGCGCCTCGCGTTGTGCGTGAAGGCTAATGGTCGTTTCCGCTGTGGTCGTCGTGACCATTCCCGTCGTTGTCTTCGAAGATATGGAACGAGTTGCGAATTCGGGTTCGGACCGCGCTCTCGTTGACGCCACCGGCGAGCGCCGTGGCGGGATCGATCAGCGTGTTGGGGCTTGCTTCGAACCAGTTCTTGACGTCCACGATGAGCGTGAGATTGGTCGCGCCGGCGGTAGAAACCACCAGAGCGGGTGAAAGGCCCTGCTCCTGCTGCGCGGTCACATTGCCGGTGTAGGTGAACGGGGTGCCGTTGAACGTGCCGGTGACCCGAACGGTGACCTGGCTCAGGTCCGGATGCGCCTGGAGAAACGCCTGGCCCGCCGCGTCATTCGCGGGAGCCTGGATCTTGAACTCGGCGCCACTATATGTTCCGGTATCGACATCGACCGTCACGAGGCGCTCGATCGTTCCGCCGAGGGGGAGGTCGAGCAACAGGGGACCGGTCTCGAAGGTTTCGCAGGCGTCGGCGTGATTGTCGGCGCCGCCCGTGTGCCCCTGACCATCATCGCCGCTGTGACCGTTGCCGTTGTCGTCGGAGGCCGAGGCGCTCGACGAGCTACCATCGCCACATGCGGCGGAGCTCTGAGCGCGATGCAGCTCGATCTCTTTCAGCACGAGCTCCACTTTCTGGAACACGAGGGTGGAGCCTCCCACCGTGAGCGACTCCGGAGCGGCGGCGCCTGCCCCGGCTGAAGCATTCAGCGTGGTACCGACGGACAAAGTGACCCGGGATTGACCGTTTGTCGGACCTGTGCCATCTGAGCAGCCGGCCAACAGGACCAGCGATCCAACCGCTATCCCGAACATTTGCGCGCGAAACGACATAGCAAAGCCTCCGGTGCAACTTATAATATGAAGTGTCGCCTGACCCGCCGGCGAGCTCACGAGTTCCCTCTGCCCTATGATGGCAACCCGGATGCCGTCAGCCCCATGATACGGAACCCACTGTGAACAACACACTTAGCAAGAGCGACCTGGCGATCTCCGCCGTCGGATCGTCACGTCTTGGACCAGCCTGCATCGAGACGATACGACAGGTCGCGATCGGGATGATCGCCGCCCTCGCCGTCGGGTGCAGCAAAACCGCCAAGCCGTGTGATCGTTGTGATCTCTTGGTGATCGCCGCAACTGGCGAGCCGGAAACGCTTCTACCGCCGGCGATCGGGGAGACCGTGGGGCGGGACATAAGCGACCTCGTGTTCGAGCGGCTCGCTTCGCTCAAACCGGGCGCGAGCCCAGTGGACGACGCGGGCTTCGAGCCCCGTCTGGCCGCGCGCTGGGACAGAGTCGATTCCCTGACATGGCGGGTCCACCTCCGGCCCGGTGCGACCTGGCATGACGGCCAACCGGTCACCGCGCGCGACGTGCAGTTCTCCTTCGAGGCCTATCAGGACACGACGGTGTATCCCAGCGGCGCCGGCACCCTCGACCGGCTGACGGTCAGTGCCGACGACGATTCGACCGTCTCGATCCGGTTTAAAACGTTAGGCAGCGAGAACCGGTACGACGGTTTCACCCAGGTGCGGGTCCTTCCCCGTCACATCTGGGAACCGAAGCCCAGGGCCGGCTGGGTCACCGATACCAGCCGGGCGCGTTTGATCGGATCGGGGCCGTTCAAAGTGATCGCGTGGGACAAGGGAACATCGCTCACGCTCGAGCGCACCGGCTCGCCACCGCCGGGAACCGCGCGGCGGATCGTGTGGCGATTCACCCACGACCAGGATGCCGCGGTCAATCTGCTGCTTTCGGGAGAAGCGGACCTGGTCGAGACCATTACGAGTCCGAGCGGCCGCGAGCGGGTGGCCGGCGATACGGCACTTCGGCGGGTCCCCTACGCGTCGGCCGTCTATGGATTTCTCGGTTTCAGGCTCGCCAACCCGGTCCTCGCGGATGTCCGGATTCGCCGGGCGCTCACCCACGGGCTCGACCGAGCGACCATCGCGCGGTCCGTCTTCGGCGAGGGAGTCGCAGTGCCCCCCGGGCCGATGTCGCGCGCGCTCTGGATCTGGAGCGACAGCATCAAGACGTTAGGCTTCGACACGGCGGGCGCGGCGCTGCTGCTCGACGAGGCCGGCTGGCGGCGGGGTCCGGACGGCGTGCGGGCTCGGGGCGGCCGTCCGCTCTCGGTGGACATCCTGATCCCGTCGACCAGCGCGTCCCGGCGGCAGCTCGCCCAGGCAATCCAGGAGTCGTGGCGCCGGCTCGGCGTGAGCGCGACCGTAACCGCCGTGGACTTCCCGGTCTTCCAGGAGCGGACCGGCAAAGGAAAGTTCGACAGTTTCATCGGCGCATGGGCCGATGAGCCGAGCCCGCGCGCGCTCAAGGGTCAGTGGACCGCGAGCGGACTGGGTGGGCAGAACCAGACCGGCTACGCCAGCGCGCGGTTCGATTCGCTGCTCGACGCCGCGTCGGCGGCACCGGAGGCGGGAGCGGCCGGGCGCCTCTGGCGTGAAGCCATGGATACCTTGAACGCCGACGCCCCCGCCGTGTGGCTCTACGCGCTTCAAAACATGGCGGTGATGCGGAATCGGATGCCGACGCCGGTGATCGATCCCTTCAGCTGGTTGACTGGAGCGGAGGCGTGGAAGATTTCAAGACCACCCAGGTGAGCGCAGGAACGTGGGCCACCCGATGAAGTACTTGGCTTTGAAAATCCCCCGCATGTCCCCTACACCTCCGAGTACGAACGACTGGCGAACCGACGTCTCGCGCATCGTCTCGGTATGCTTGCCCAGCTCGTGATGGATTGCCAACCGGATGAACTCGGCGCGATTGGCGTAGAATCCCTGCTCGACCAGTAGCTCGATTCGGCCTAAGTCGACGGGGCTCAAGTTTCGCCTCATCGTCGACCCTTCGCGAGCACCCCAATTCGGAGCCCGAGGCGATTACGCCGTCTTCCGCCTCGTCTTCCTCTTCGGCACCGGCGCATCCATGCTCGGCATGAAGAGGTACTCTGGATCCGTCCGTCTGAGCGGAGCCCGCTCGCTGTCCGGCTGTTTGTAGACGTACCGCTCACCGCGGAAATTGCGGAGCACGACTTCGTCCCCGTCGAAGCTCTCCACGTAGTTCGGAATCAGCGGAATCTTGCCGCCGCCGCCCGGCGCGTCGATGACGAAGTGCGGAATAGCGAGCCCGCTGGTCCAGCCTCGGAGCGCCTTCATGATGCGGAGGCCCGCATCGACGGTGGTCCTGAAGTGCTCAGCACCTGCGACCTGATCCGCCATGTAGATGTAGTAAGGGCGAACCCGCGCCATGAGCAGCTTCTGCATCAGCCGCATCATGATCTCCGGCGTGTCGTTGACGCCCTTCAGCAAGACGGTCTGGCAACCGAGCGGAATTCCGGCATCGGCCAGCATCCCGAGGGCTTTGACGGCAGCCGGCGTGAGCTCGTCCGGGTGATTGAAATGCGTGTTGATGAAGAGCGGATGGAATTTCCGCAGCGTATCGCAGAGCTCCGGCGTGATCCGCTCCGGCAGATGACATGGGATCCGGCTTCCAATCCGGATGATTTCGATGTGCTTGATCGACCGGAGCCGAGTCAGGATGATCTCGAGGCGACGCTCGTTGAGCATGAGGGGATCCCCCCCGGACATGATGACGTCGCGAATTTCCGTGTGCTGCTCGAGATACTGAAATGCCGATTCGAACTGCGACATCGGGATCTTCTCCGGATCGCCAACCTTCCGCCGCCGAGTGCAGAAACGGCAATAGCTCGCGCAGACGGGAGAGACGAGGAACAGCGCTCGATCCGGATACCGGTGCGTGATGTTGGGGACCGGACTGTCGTTGTCCTCGTTGAGCGAGTCCACGATGCCGTCGTGGATCTCGAGCTCCTGCATCGTGGGCACGTACTGACGCCAGATCGGATCGCCAGGCTCCTTGATCAGATCCACCATTGCCGGCGAGATCCGGAACTCGAAATTGTCTACCGCCTGCTTGAGGCGCTCGATCTGGCCGACGTGCTCCGCGCCGAACCGCTCGGCCAAAGCGTCGAGGCTCGCGATCGACTTCTCCTTGAGTATCTCCTGCCAGGTGGACATGGAAGCCTTATCGTCTGCTAGAGAGTCTTCACAAACGTCACTCGGTCATCGCCCGGAGCGTAGAAATCCGGAATCGTCGCGACCACGTGGTACCCGTGACGCTGATAGAACGCCCGAGTGCCGGCGTAGTCGTCCCGTCCCGCAGTCTCGACCATAATGAGCCGGGCTCGTCCGCGGACTCGGCGCTCCATCTCTTCGACGAGGAGACTCCCGAAGCCAGCGCCTTGTGAGAGCGGCTCGACGACGATCCAGTAAAGGTCGAAAGTGCCCAACGTCCCTGGTGTCGGTCCCCAGACGGCCCAGCCGCGCAGACAACCGTCGCAGACAACGCCGGCATGCTCGTAGTCGGGATCGATTGCGCCGGCGGGATTCGCTCCGGTTGCCGCGTCGAAGACTTCGAGGGCGACCGGGATCTCATCGGCTCGAAACAGTCGGGCCGCTCGTGTCATCCCCTCGACGACGCTCCGGTCGGTGGGAGCGAGCGGACGAACGGTTGCGGCGCGGGCGAGGGTCGTCATCTCGACCCGGATGACAGAGATATGAGCCGGGCGGACATCACGCGGGAATCTTCAGGTACTGCGCTTCTGCCGCCCGTCGGACCTGATCTCGGCTGAGCGCCTCTTCGACCACCTCGAGCACGAGGGTGTCGTAGCTCCATCCGCGAGCCCGCGCCATCCGCGCCAACCCTGCGTCGGTGGAGAGATCGGGGTTCGGGTTGACCTCGAGAACGAAAGGGCGGCCTTCGGGCGAGAGCCGGATGTCGACCCGTCCATATCCTCTGCCCTGCCCGATCAGCTCCCATGCCGCTCGCGCGACCTGACCGATCTGACTTGCCGTGTGACGATCCAAATCCGCGGGACAGTTGGGAACGGTGCCGAGATCTTCGGCGCTGCCGGTGTCCCATTTGGCCGCGTAGGACACGATCGGCCACGTGCCGTTGGGCAGGTTCTGGAACTGGATCTCCGAGATCGGCAACATCTGGGAGCCGATGAACCCGACGTTGAGCTCCCGACCCGGGATGTATTCCTGAATCAAGATCTCGTCCCACATCCCTTGGACCCGGCTGAGCCGCGCGAGCAACGCTTTGCGGTTGACGCACACAGCGGTTCCATCAATTCCTACGCTCGCATCCTCAGAAGCCGGCTTGACGATGACCGGGTACTTGAGGTGCGTGGGAAGTGTGGTGCCTCGCGCGAGCACGAACGGAGGAATCGGAATGCCCGCCGCCTCGAGCAGCGTGTTGGCGACGTGCTTGCGGTGGGCGATCGTCACCGGCCACGACGGGCATCCGGTGTACGGCACACGGGTGAGATCGAGACACGCGACGACGTAATCCTCGTAGCGAGCAATGCCGTTCACACCTTCGCAGAGATTGAAGATGAGATCGGCCTGCTGGACCTTACGAAGCCAGAGGGTATCACCGAGCCGAACGGGAATCCGAGCCGTTACATGGCCGGCCCGCCTGAGACATCTCCGGATCTCGTTGACATTCGTGAGCACTGCGGCGACGTCTTTGGGATCCCAGTCGCCACTTCCTGCATCATATAGGATCCCAATCCTCACGCGGCCACCTTGTGAAGCAGGGACTTCCCGCTGATCCGCCGGAACGCAATGTCGGCGACTGTCTGGATCAGCGTCTCGTACGACATGCCGGCGGCCCGCGCGGCCTTCGGGAAGCACGAGTTGTCGTTCGGGTTCGGAAGAATCCCCGGCAGGGGGTTCACTTCCACAACCATCGGACGGCCCGCGGCGTCGCACCGGATGTCGACCCGCGACCAGTCGCGGCAGCCGAGCTCACGATATGCCGAGAGGGCGACCGCTCGGATTTCGCGGGCGAGATCCTTCTCGATCCGGGCGGGACATTCGAACAGCTCGAGCGGTCGCTCCGGCGTGTCCCAGAGCCACTTCGCTTCGTAGCCGTAGATGGCCGGTGCGCCGAGCGGAAGCTCGTCGAACTTCATCCCCACGATCGGAAGGCAGCGGGCTTCGCGGCCGTTGCCGATGATCGCGACGGTGAACTCCTGCCCCGGGAGATAGGTCTCGATGAGGACCGGCTCCTGGTACGTGTCGAGCAGCTCGCCGACCACCGTGACGAGCTTCGCCCGGTTGGTGCAAAGGCTCCGGCTCGAGATGCCCTTGCTCGACCCTTCCGCCGCCGGCTTGGCGAACAGCGGGAAGGGCAGGCTCACGTTGCGAGCGTCGGAACGCGAGTTGGCGAGGATGAACGGTGCCGTCGGGATCCCGTGGTACGCCAAGATCTCTTTGGTGCGCCCCTTGTGCAGGCAGAGGCTCAGCGTCAAAGGATCCGAGGCATGATACGGGACACCGAGGAACTCGCAGATGGCGGGAACGTGACCTTCCCGGTTCACTGTATAGAGTCCCTCGGCGAGGTTGAACACGAAGTCGACCTTCGCCGCCATCAGCTTGCGGGGAAAGTCCTGATCCGCTTCCAGACGAATCACTTTTCCGAGCGCGGAGAGTGCACGCTCGACCGCGTCGATCGTCTCGGGCTCGTCCCATTCGGCGTAAAGATCGGGCTGAGAGAGATCGTTGCGAAGACCGCGGCTCGCCGCGTAGCGAGAGGGATTCGGGGTCGGGGATGCTTCGGATGCCTGGGCCGGCTCCGCACCCTGAGGCTGATTCGGAAGGTCGGGTTTGAGATTGAACGCGAACCCTATTCGGACCGCCAAACGATCTCCTTGAAGAAGTTTTTCCCTGCGCCAACTCTTGCTTCGTGGTGCGCTCAGCAACTACGCGTGATCTAAGTTAAGAAAAAGTGTTGGATCACACAATAGATTTTTGAGTCAAAAGCCGCGCCAACATGCGTTTCTGGTCCTTCGGCCGAGCAAATCAATGCAAATTTCCCTGTGAGAGACTCGTGCGTACGGGAAGATTCGAGCATCTTCGAGATCGTCCGAAGCGCCAATCACCAGCGAGGAACAACCTCGCAGGCCTGAGAAACCCTGGTGGATGGCCGTGAAGACTTGCGAAATGACATGACAAAAGGCCTCCCCATGAACCAAACTGTCCTCGTCGCGATGGTTCTCTTGCTCAGCGCAGGCCCATCGGCCCTCGCACAGGCAAGGCACGTGATCGCCGTCACGCTCGATGGATTCCGGTGGCAGGAGCTGTTCGAGGGCGCCTCTCGTGAGATCATCACGAGCGGTGCCGGCGGCGGCGCCGACACGACCGACCTGCTCCGTCAGTTCTGGCGACCATCTCGCGAGGAGCGGAGGAGAGCGCTGCTGCCTTTCTTCTGGAGTGTCGTGGCCGAGCGAGGACAGCTGTTCGGCGATTCCACCGCGGGAAGCACCGTGAGGGTTGTCAACGGGAAGCGCTTCTCCTATCCCGGCTATAACGAGCTGCTCACGGGAAAGCCGGATGATCGGATCGACAGCAACGACAAGGTCCCCAACACGAATGTTACTGTGCTCGAGTGGTTGAACCGGCGTCCTGGCTTTCGTGGACAGGTCATCGCGATCGGGTCGTGGGATGCGATGCCCTTCATTCTGAACGAGCGCCGGAGTGGAATTCCCGTCAATGCTGCAGGGCTACCCTACCCGAGCCCCAAGTCGCCGCGGCAGCGGGAGCTCAATCAATTCGCGGCTGACCTTCCTCTGCTCTGGAGCGAATCGCGGCCGGATGCGGTGGCGTTCATGCTTGCAAGGGAGGCGCTCGAGACGAAGCGGCCGCGCGTGCTCTATCTCATGCTCGAGGAGACCGACGAATGGGCCCATGAGCGCCGCTACGACCACTATCTCGATGCCGCGCGTCGTACCGACCGGTTCCTCCGTCAACTTTGGGAATGGATCGAGCGGACTCCCGGCTATGCCGGCGCAACGGCGCTGCTCATTTCCACGGATCACGGCCGGGGCGCGACGAAGGAAAGCTGGATCGGCCACGGCCGTGACGAGCCGGCATCCGGCCGGACCTGGTTCGCGGCACTCGGGGCCGGTGTGGCCGCTCGCGGAGTCAGCCACGACAGCGACGCGAAGCAAGGTCAGTTCGCCGCGACCATCGCTGCGCTATTGGGGGAAGACTTCACGACTGCCGGTCCGGGCAAGGCGGCCCCGTTGCCGTTAGGAAAGGCCAAGCGGTGAGGCGCCGCGAAACCGACTCCTCGCTACGCTCTCCCGCGCACATGCTCGTACGTCCTGAAGCTGAACGGGTACCTGTGCTTCTCGTCCGCTTCGTGCCGCTCGTCTTCGACCAGAACCCAGTCCCCGGTTTCGAACCGGGGGAAGTACGCATCGCCCTCGACTGTGGCGTGGACGATAGTGAGATAGAGCCGATCGGCCCGCGGTAGCGCCAGCCGGAAGATCTCTCCCCCTCCGATTACGAACACCTCGCGCTCTCCGGCACCGAGGGCTAGCGCCTCGTCCAGGTTCGGTACCACCGCCACTCCGGCGGGGCGGAAGTCCGGATTCCGGGTGATCACGACGTTCCGGCGATTCGCGAGCGGACGTTTGATCTCGTCGAAGGTCCGCCGGCCCATGATCACCGTGTGGTCCACGGTCGTCCGCTTGAACCGTTTCAGATCCTCAGGCAGGTGCCACGGCAGCGCCCCGTTCTTCCCGATCACTCGATTCTCGGCCATCGCGGCGATCAACGAGACTATCACACCGACACCGGAGCCGAGATGTGTGGATGAGGGGCATAGCCCTCGAGCTGAAAATCCTCGAACCGGAAGTCGAACAGCGAACGGACGGCGGGATTGAGCCGGATGGATGGGAGGGGCCGCGGCTCGCGACTGAGCTGGAGGTCGGCCTGCTCGAGGTGATTGTTGTAGAGATGCGCGTCGCCGAAGGTATGGATGAACTCGCCCGGCACGAGGTCGCTCACCTGCGCGACCATGAGCGTCAGCAACGCGTACGACGCGATGTTGAACGGGACGCCGAGAAAGACATCCGCGCTCCGCTGGTAGAGCTGACAGGAGAGCCGTCCGCCCGCGACGTAGAACTGAAACAGCGCGTGACACGGTGCGAGTGCCATCGTCGGGACATCGGCGACGTTCCAGGCGCTCACGATCATGCGGCGGGAATCGGGGTTTTCGCGGAGCTGGCGGAGCAGGTCGCCGATCTGGTCGATGTGCCGTCCGTCCGGCGCCGGCCACGACCGCCACTGCTTGCCATAGATCGGTCCGAGATCGCCGTCCTCGCGGGCCCAATCATTCCAGATCGAGACCCCGTGTGCATTGAGATAGGCGACGTTCGTGTCGCCCCGGAGAAACCAGAGGAGCTCGTGGACGATCGACTTGATGTGGAGCTTCTTCGTCGTGATGAGGGGAAATCCGGCTGCGAGGTCGAACCGCATCTGGTACCCGAACACGCTCAGCGTGCCGGTGCCGGTCCGATCCTGTTTCGGGCTGCCGTGATCGACGATGTGCCGCATGAGATCGAGGTACTGTCGCATGCAGCAAAACTAGCGATGATGGCGCGCTCGCGGGCAGATCGTGCCGAGCCAAGCCTGACAAGCCGAGACCCTGCCCGGTCTGCTGTGACCGCCGATCTCAGGCCACGCCCGGCACGTCGTCCGCGATCGCGAGGCGGTCCCAGACGTAGCCCGCCCCGCGCTCGATCCGTCGGAGCGCCTGCTCGAGGTCCGGGGGAAGCGGCTCGGCGCCGTCACCAACCTTGAGGCGCTCGAACGGCGCATCGGCCCCGAGCTTTGTGTCCGGGTTGAGGATCCCCTCGGGATCGAACAACGCCTTGAGCTCGCGGAAGAGCCCGATCAACTCCGGGCCGTAGACCTGCTCCAGCGTGCCGCCCCGGAGCCGGCCGTCGCCGTGCTCGCCGCTCGGGCTCCCGCCTAACGTCAAGAGACCGCGCGTCACCTCCCGGAACACCCCCTCCATCTGCTCGAGGTAGTCGGGCCGGGAGAGGTCGACCAGCAGGTTGGCGTGGACGTTTCCGTCGCCCGCGTGGCCGAAGAGGACGACCTCCACTCCGCGGCTCGTCGCGGCCGCGCGCACCAGCGTCAGGTATTCGGCGAGTTGGGCCACCGGCACCACGCCGTCCTCGATCACCTGGAGCGAGCGGCGGCCGTCGCCTAACGCCGCGAGACGAGGGCTCGCCGCGTGCCGGATCTCCCAGAGCGACTCGGCCTCCCGAGCGTCCCGCGCGAGCGAGACGCCGAGCGACGCGTCCGCGACGATCCCGTGCGCCAAATCGAGCCGCCGGTCGAGGTCGCCGAGGTCGTCGCCCTCGAGCTCGACCATCAGCACGGCGCCGGCGCGAGCCAGCACCGAGCCGTCCGGCACCTTGGCAAGATCGTCGGCGACGAAGCGGAGAAAGGTCGCGTCGAGGAACTCGACCGCCGAAGGGGCCAGCCCGAGGAGCGCGGGAACCAGTCGCGCGAGATCATCCGGTTGCCGGAGCGCGGCTCGAAGACCGAGCCGCGCAGCCGGAACCGGCGCGAGGCGCCAGACCGCAGAGGTGATGAAGCCGAGAGTCCCCTCCGAGCCGACGATGAGGTCGAGCAGATCACCGCTCGCCAGATACTGATCGAGCGCGTACCCGGAGGAGTTCTTTCGAACCCTCGGGAATGCCGACGAGATCCGACTGCTCTCGGCGCGGATTCTGGGCGCGAGCGAACGGCCAAAGCGGGCCGGAATTCCTTCGGAAGCGAGCAGCTCGCTGCGCCGGAGCGTGAGCAACTCCCCGTTACCCGCGAGCACGGTGATCCCGTCCACCCAGGCACGCACGCTCCCGAAGGCGACGCTCGCTGCGCCGGACGCATTGGTGGCGAGCACTCCGCCGGCGGTGGCCCAGCGCGCGCTCGAAGGCTCTACCGGCATCCGTAGACCGGCCCGCCCGGCGGATTCGTTGAGCGCGCCGATCGTCGTCCCCGGTCCAGTTCGCGCCCGCTTTCTCTCGGGGTCGATCACGAGGGCGGCGCCGTCGAGCGCGGTGCAGTCGACGATCACGCCGTTGCCGACACTGCTGCCGCTCATGGCGCTTCCGGCGCCGCGAGGAATCAACGGCGTCCGGGTCTCCTGCGCCCAAGCCAACAACGCCTGGAGCGCTCGGGTCGTGGCCGGAATCGCGATCGCCCGCGGAATCACCCGATAGATGCCTGCGCCTTCCGCATACATGGCGCGGGCACGAAAGTCGTCGCGCCAGATCCCGGTGAACTCGGGCGGAGCGGGATGGTCGTTCGGTATCATCAGCTAGCGCGCGGCGGTCGTGTCGCGCTTCGGGCGGGGTAGAGGCGTAGTGTCGGACTTGGCCCGCGGCGGCGTTGTATCGGTCTTCGCCGCCGGGGGCGTCGAGTCGGGCTTGGCTTTGGCTGGCAGCGTGTCGCCGAGGGCGCGAGCCGGCCGCACCGGCCCCGGCGGCGGCTCCTCAGGCTCTCCATACTCTGCGACCAATTTCTTCACGACCGCCGCGAGCCGCTTACTCAACGGGTGCTCGATCGGCAGCGGCACTTCGAGCTCGCGTGCGGGACGGGAGGGGTCGACCTTCGCCACGTACACTCCCTCGACTTCGTACGATGAGAAGCTCGGCTTCGCCGGATCGACCCACGCGCGCACCTTGACCACGTTAGGCCCGACCGGCCGCCTGCTGGTCGGCTCGAGCGTGAGGGCGTCGAACCAGGGAGTCTCGAGATACCCGTCGAACGGTCTGATTCGGGAGACCGGCAAGCTATCGGCCCGAAGCGCGGCTGCGAGCTTCACGGTCGCGCTGTCAATCCCGAGCTGGACTTCAGCGTGGGTCGCATCGGGCCGGGGTACGAAGGGCGGACGGGTGGTAGACGCCTGGCAGCCGGCGGCGGTGAGCAGGAGGAGCCAGGAGACCGCGGACCGGGGACCGGGGAGCGGGGTTCCGGGATCTCTGTCGTTAGGCGCCCGCTGCCGCGTGGCAGCTCCGCAGAAAGATGAGCCACCTGTCCCCGGTTCCCGGTTCCCGGTCGCCATGTCCCTCACAGCCCCAATTCCGCAGGAACCGGCGGGCTCTTCGAGTAGTCGTAGAACCCGCGGCCCGTCTTCCGCCCCAAGTGGCCCAAGAGCACGAGCCGGCGCAGCAGCGGCGGCGGCGCGTAGCGGGTCTCGCGATATTCCCTGTACATGATCTCGGCGACGTTGTGGCAGATGTCGAGACCGGTGAAGTCCGCCAGCGTGAGCGGGCCCATTGGGTGGTTGCAGCCGAGCTTCATGCCTTTGTCGATATCCTCGACCGAAGCGACTCCGCGCTCGAGCGCCCGCACCGCGTCGAGCATGTACGGGACCAAGAGCAGATTGACTACGAACCCGGCCGTGTCCTTGGCTGCGATCGGCTCCTTGCCCAGGCCCTTGGCGAATCGGAAGACAGTCTCGAACGTCGCCGCTGACGTCGTCACGGTTCGGACCACCTCGACAAGCTGCATGAGCTGCACGGGACTGAAGAAGTGGAGGCCGACGAACCGGTCGCCGCGCTGGGTAACGGCCGCCATCGCCGCAACGGTGAGGCTCGAGGTATTGGTCGCGAAAATCGTCTCCGGCGAGGCCAGCGGATCGAGCTGCTTCCAGAGCTCGTTCTTGAGCTCCAGCACCTCCGGGACCGCCTCGATGATGATGTCCGCCTGGGCGACCGCGGCCATCTCGGTCGTGAACTTGAGCCGCGCAAGCGTCGCGTCTCTCGCATCAGTGGTGGTCTTGCCCTTCTCGACGAACTTGGCGAGCGACTGCTCGATGCTGCTGCGGCCCTTGGCAAGCGCGACGTCGCTGATGTCGCGCACGATCGTCGGGAATCCGGCGTGTGCTGCGGTCTGCGCGATGCCGCTGCCCATCAGGCCCGCGCCAAGCACTCCCACAGTCTTGATTTCGGTCATCGGTTCTTTGGTCGATCGCTGGAGGACGAAATGGCTTTGCGGACCTCGCTGGCCAGTACTTCGAGGAGGCCCGGAGGCCGGGACGACAGCTGATGCGCCGGTTTGACGCCACCCGCCTCGAGGAAATCGAGCGCGCGCTCGAGCCCGAGCTGCACCCGTTCGACCACCGGGCGATACCGACGGACCCCAAACCACCCGAGCGCCCCGCCGATGAGGAGCGGCGGCACGGCCACGATGACAAACGGGCTCATCACACCGAGCACGATCGCGGCCGCGCCGCCCAAAGTCACGCCGGCGAAACCGCCACCGACCGCTGCCATCCGCGCCTCTTTGAGCGTCGCGCTGAGTTGCACGTGACTGTACCCCGCTTCGAGCGGCGCGATCGTCGCCGCGACGAGCTCGGACCGCGACAGCATGAACTTGGGCTTCGAGGTGTCGAGCGAGGCCGTCCCGCGCCGGATCGCGGCCTGCATCCCGCGGAGCGGCTCCCACGTTAGGCGGCCCGGCTGAAGCCGCTGGAGCACCACCAGCTCGTTCCGTTCCATCCATTGCACCAGGGCCCGCGAGACGTCCTCCGGCTCGCCCTGAACCACCCGCTGAGCCGTGACCTCTCGAGGGCCTACCACGCGAGCCAGGAATCCTCGCTCCTCGGAACCCGAGGACGTCGAGCCCTGCTCCAGGATGGCTTGTTGGAGATACTTGGCCGGAATGCCGACGTCCTTCCCGAGCTCCAGCACCTCGGCTCGGGTCAGGCCTTCGCCGATGTCCCGCTCGCTGGTCTGCAGCTCCGCCGCGCGCTGGATGATCTTGTCCAGAGCGGCGCGATCGATCCGGCGAGGATCGGGATTCGAGGGGTTCGGAGGCGTTGTCACAGGCTGGTGCGAAGGTCGTTTCGGTGGCGGGTCGGGGAAATATGGCGTCCCCCGAGCGTTACGCCAACGCGGGGCCGCCCCCCACCGGGGCGCCGCAGGTGATGCAATGCCGCCAGCCGGTCTCCACCTCCGTGTGACAGACGGGGCAGATCGTGGGCTCCAGCCGGTTGCCACAGTAAGGACAAAACATGACTCGCTTTCCGGCCGGCAGCGGCTCCCGACACGATCGGCAGCGTCCCGTGAGGGGAATCGCCGCGGGGACGACGGCGGGCTCAGGCGGCCGCATGACTGGGGCCGGTGAAACCGGCGGAACGGCGGGCTCTTCGGACCGCTCCGCGCGCGGCGGAGGCGGGGCCGGTGCAACTGCCAATGAAGGTGGCGGCGGAGGCGGTGGCGGCGGACGCGAAGCCGTTTCGCTGGTATCGATCATTGGAAGGTCGGAAAGCGGCGTCGGCGCCGATGCTGAGGGACCCGGGGCGACCATGTCCGGTCCCGGCGCCACGTCGTCTTCGATTGTGAGGATCCGCGCCAGCGCCGACGCACCGACCTGGATCGTGGTGGCCGCGAGCCTTTCGAGGAGTCCCAGGTCCGGGTTCGGGCTCGCGAGCTCGGCGCGGCATCGGTGCGCCGACTCGGGCGGCAATGTGCGAACGAAGTCGCCCTCTTCCGCCACGACCCGAAGCACCACCGTGTCGTAGTCCTCGACGGTGGCGAGCCGGAGCGCCGACCGGTTAGCCCGGTACGGCATGACCGACGTGCGGAGCTCACCGAGGCCGAGCGGGGCGTGGAGGCTTCCGGAAGCCCGGGCCTGGAGCAGCTCCACTAATCGGCGCATGAACCGCTCGAGGTCAGACACCGGAGCTCCCCTCCGAGACTCGTTCATCGAGCGCGAGCGGAATCGGCTTACCGAGCTCCACCTGGGCCGCGAGCCGGTCGAAGGCGACGTCGGGATCGTAACCCGGAAACTTTCCTAGCGTTTGGCGCTCGGCCAGCCACTCGAGAAATCCCGACTCGACCACTCCATCGGACGTGACCTGCTCGCGGGCCGCGTTGATGGCGAGGTCGTTGGCATACTCGTTCTTCGGGTGCGCCGCATGGCCCCGGACCCATGCAAGCTCAGTCTCGTGCTTGGTGAGGGAGGAGGCGAGGGCGCGCCAGAGCTCGAGATTCTCGATCGCGCCGCCCTTGCGAGTCCACCCCCGGGTCACCCACCTCGGCATCCACTCGCGCGCGCCGCGCACCAGATATTCCGAGTCCGAGACGATCAGAACACGGAGCCGGTTGCCCTTGGCGGAAAGCAGCTGGAGCACGCCGATCGCGCCGGCGAGCGCCATCCGGTTGTTGGTCGTATCGGGAGCGTGGACAAAGAACTCGCGCCGGGTAATCCCCGAGCTGAGCCGGACCTCGATGAGCCCCGCCGTCCCGCCCGGCGACGGACCTTCCTGGCCGTTGCCGAGGCAACTCTCGTCGAGGTGGACGATGGCGATCGGCAGGCGCTTGGGGCTCACAGGATTTCGAGCGACTCGAGATCGTCGAGGTTGAACGCCAGCTCATCGCCCGTCATCGGCAGCATGCCGATGAGCGCGTCTCGACGCCCACTCGTTTCAAGGCGCCGGGCGACGACGATGTATTCGGTCCCCCGCCGCGACAGCGCGACTCGGCGCCCATCGCGCACGGCACGCTCGAGCTGGTCGAGGCGGGAAGGGGTAAGGCGAATCAAGGGGCTAGTGCTTAGGGATTAGGGCTCAGGGAAAAGCGCTTAAGCGCGTTGCGGCGGAAAGATCGTGGGGGCACCATCGGGGAGCAACTAAGCCTCGATCCCCAATCCTGAGCCCTAATCCCCTAAGCTCTAACCTCCAGCACGCATGCGTCCGCCGTTATCTCCCCGATCGCTTGGAATGCCGGCGTTCCTGCCGATTTGAGCGCGGCAATCAGAGCGTCGGCTCGGTCCTGGGGGACCGCCAGAAGCAGGCCGCCCGAGGTCTGGGCATCGGCGCAGAGCAGCTTGTGGATGTCCGAAACCTCAGCGCTCCACACGACCGGCACCGCCTCCAGATTCCTCTTCGTCCCGCCCGGGATCGCTCCTCGCCCGGCGAGCTCGGCCGCGCCCGGCAGGAGCGGGATCTTGCCGAAGTCGAGACGGGCCCCGACCTGACTCGACCGGAGCATGTTCGTGAGATGCCCGATCAGGCCGAAGCCGGTCACGTCCGTCGCGGCGGTAACTCCATGGGCTAGCGCCCCGGCCGACGCCTTGTCGTTGAGCGTCGTCATGACCCGGACCGCCTCGGCTAACTCAGCCTCGCCGATCAGATCGCGCTTGAGCGCGGTCGTCATGATGCCGGTGCCGATCGGCTTGGTGAGCACCAGCACATCGCCCGGCCGCGCTCCGGCATTGGTCAACAGACGGTCGGGATGCGCTTCGCCGACAACGACCAGGCCGAACTTGGGCTCCGGATCGTCGATCGAGTGCCCGCCGAGCACCAGGCACCCAGCTTGGTCGGCGATCCGCTGCGCCCCGTCGAGCACTTCCCCCAATACCTCGAACGGCAGCCTGTCGCGGGGCCACCCTACCAGGTTGAGCGCAAAGAGGGGCCGGCCGCCCATGGCGTAGACGTCGCTCAGTGCGTTGGCCGCCGCGATCGCGCCCCACGACCCGGGATCGTCGACGATGGGCGTGAAGAAGTCGACCGTGGCCACCAGCGCCCGATCGGGCGCGATCCGGTACACTGCGGCGTCATCTCGAGTCGCAGCGTCGACCAGCACGTTTGGATCGTGAACGAGCGGCAGATGGCGCAGCACCTGGGCCAGCTCGGCCGAGCCGAGCTTACAGCCGCAGCCGGCGGCGTGGGAGAGCGATGTCAGCCGGATCCGGGATCGTTCCGCTCGAACCGGTTCGCTCATCGGCGCCTCCTCGAAGGCCGGAAGTGTGGCCGGGCCCCGGACGTCGCTCCCGGGACGATCGACGTTAGGTGTTGTCGCGCGTGCTGGCACTGCATCGGTGGGATTCTGCGATGAACCGGCTGAGCGGACCGGTGGGGGGCCGCGAGAAGCCGCAGCCCGCCAACGATCGTCCAGCTAGGGTCCTGTATGGCTTATTACCGCCGTCGCAATCGCTTGGCGCTCTTCGCGGCCTTCTTCGCTGGCTTCTTGGGCCGACCGCTCGCTTTCTTCATCGGCTTCTTCGCGGTGGCCTTCTTCTTGGCCGGCTTGGCGGCCTTCTTCGCAGACTTCTTCACCACCTTCTTGGCGGCCTTCACCACCTTTTTTGCGACTTTCGCGACTTTCTTCGCGGCAGTCTTCACGACCTTTTCGGCCTCGGCAACGATCTTCTTCGCCTCGACCACGACCTTAGAAGGGGCCGACTTAGGCGGAGGCGGGGCTTTCGCCGCTGGAGGGGGCGCAGCTTCCTCGTGGGGCGGCGGTGGCGGTGGCGGGGACGCTGGCATAGGATCCATCCAACCCGAACCAGACCAGCCCATTTCCATGTCGCGGAACGCGCTCATCCTTGTTTCCTTCCAGAAACTCGTCGATTCACACAGTGGCCTACGAGGGACGGGCGCGTAAGGCGCCTCGGCGGGGTCGCTTATATCTTGCACATCTTCTGGAACTTCTGCAAGCCGGAGAGACGATGCGGGCACTGGCCCTGACCAAGCACGGGGGTATGGACGATCTCCGCCTTCACGACCTACCCACGCCCGTCGTGACCCAGCCCGACCAGGTCCGGATAGCCGTGAAGACGGCGGCCCTCAACCACCTGGACCTCTTCATCGTTGGGGGACTTCCGGGAATCACCCTGGCCTTCCCCCACATCGTCGGCACCGATGCCGCTGGGATAGTCGACCAGGTCGGGTCCGAGGTGGCCACGGTCAAGCCGGGCGACCGGGTCGTGCTCAACCCGGGCCTCTCCTGCGGGTCCTGCACGATGTGCCTCTCCGATCAAGAGCCATACTGCCGGACATTCGGGGTGATCGGCGAGCACTACCCCGGCACGGCTGCCGAGTTCATCGTGGTACCCGAACGAAACGTCGTAAAGCTCACTGCCGGTTTGAGTTGGCCCGAGGCCGCGGCCCTGCCCCTTGCGACCTTGACCGCGTGGCGGATGCTCACGACGAGGGCCCAGCTCAAGGCCGGCGAGACGGTCCTGATCTGGGGGATCGGTGGTGGGGTTTCCCTCGCCGCCCTCCAGATCGCCAAGCACCTCGGCGCTCGGGTTGTCGCCACCAGCTCGTCCGACCGGAAGCTCGAGGCCGCTCGGGCCCTCGGCGCGGATCTCCTCCTCAACCACGGAACCCAGGATATCGCTCGCGAGGTCCGGAAGCTGACCAAGATCGGGGCGGACGTGGTGGTGGATTCGGTCGGGGAGAAGACCTGGGACACCTCGCTCAAGTCGCTCCGGCCGGGCGGCCGCCTGGTCACGTGCGGAGCGACCACCGGCCCCCACGTTCAAATCGACATGCGCCGCCTTTTCTGGTTCCAATGGAGCATCCTCGGATCGACGATGGGGACCCGGAGCGAGTTTGCGGCGATGATGGCGGTGGCCAATGCGGGGAAGCTCCGCCCGCTCGTGGATTCCGTCACCCCCCTGGCAGAGGGTGCTCGCGCGTATCTTCGGATGGAGCACGGTGAACAGTTAGGCAAGCTCGTACTCGAGGTGGCGCCATGAATGAGCTTCTCCAGCGGTTGTCCGACGGCACGCGACAGCTCGCCGCGGTCGTTCCATCGTTTCTCGCGGCCGCGCTGATCCTGCTCGCCGGGTACTTCGTCGCGCGTCTGATCGAACGGGTGACCGACCAGGTCCTCAAGCGCCTCAACTTCAACAAGGTGGCTGAAGCGGGCGGCCTGTCCGAGGCAATGGTGCGGACCGGCACACGCCTGGACCCGATTCACGTCGTCGGGAAGCTGCTGTTCTGGCTCGTCATGCTGGTGGTGATCCTGCTCGCGAGCTCGGCATTGGGTCTCCGCAGTATCAGCGAAATGTTCGGGACCATGCTCAACATGATTCCGGCCTTGCTCGCGGCCGCGACGATCGTCATTCTCGGCATGCTCGTCGGCGAGTTCATCCGCGGCATCGTGCTCGCCTCGGCCGGCGCGGTGGAAGGCGTGCCGACGCTCGCGCGGCTCGCCAAGGCGGCCGTAGTGCTGATCTCGGTCTTCATGGCGATGCAACAACTCGGCGTCGCGGCGGAGATCATCACCGCGTCGTTCACCTTGATCTTTGGCGCAGTGGCGCTCGCGGCCGGTTTGGCCTTCGGCATCGGCAATCGGGACCTCGCCGGGGAGATTACCCGGCGGTGGTACGAAGAGGGCCAGCAGCGGCGCCGCCTGGCCAGGCAGCTGCGCGAGGAGCGAGAGCTGGTCCTGACGACCGCGGAGACGCCTCTGGTTCGGTCGGTCACAGCCCCGGCGGTCGAACCGGCCGAAGTCCACGGCCCCTAGGCCGGGCCGCGCCCTCACTTTGGAGCTTTCATGACTCGATGGGTGTTGTTGCCGCTCGCTACGCTCGCCCCCGCCCTGGCTGCCCCCGCCGCCCGAGCCCAGCAGACCGACACGTTGCCGCTCCGCGTCGCTAAACGTCAGATCGAAGCGTTCAATCGAAAGGACCTCGACGGCGTCATGCTGTTGTTCGCGGACGATGCGACCATGACGGAGTTTCCTTCGGGCAAAGTGATCGGCGAGAACAAGGCCGCGATCCGCGCCCGGTTCGACGGCCTCATCAAAGGCATGGCCAAGGACTTCCCGGTAGTCCGGGTCGAACCTCGCGTGGTGGACGGCGCATTTGTGCTGGACCGGGAGACGTGGGCCGCGAAACCGGGACAGCGGAACCATGCGATATGGATGTATGAGATTCGGGGTGGACTGATCCGGAAGGCGTGGACGGTTCGGATGTAGGGATTAGGGCTTAGGTGTTAGGGCTTGGGGGAATCGGGAATCGAACGAGTCGTGGCGCATTGTCGCCTCTAGTCGTGTTCCCGATTCCCTAACCCCTTGCCCCGTGTACCACTCCTGCCTGTTCTGCCCCGCCGATCTCGGCCACAACCAGGTCATCGAACACTGACGGTCGGGCGGCGCTCGGCCTTCGACTCGGCGAATGGCCGGCTCTGGGTCGTCTGCAAGAAATGCGACCGGTGGAACCTGACGCCGTTAGGCGACCGCTCCGAGGCGCTCGACGCAGACTTCGCCGACAAGCTGAGCACGACGACGGAGTGAGACGAGGAGTCGGCGAGACAGGGGAATAGGGAATAGGCGTCACTTTGAACGTTAGGTGTTAGGCCGTCCCGCAAGAGCTACCCTCCCGAGTCGCACAACGGATTCGCTCCTTCGATTCTCTATGGCCTCCGCGAGGGAATCCTCACCTCCATCAACCGCACGCCGGCCTTGAACTGCTCCTCCATCAGCACTGTCTCCGTCCCCGCCGCGTTCACCACGCCTCGACCGAGTGCCTCGAATACCCGGGCGAGCAGACCGGTGGAGTCGACGACGTGATAGCGGCGGATCGAGTCGGCGAACCCGCGCGACTTCCGGAGCCATACGTTGCCGATCGGATCCTGAAAGCCCTTCTCGAACGGCGGCTTGATGAGGGCGAACGGAACGTCTTCGATCGTCGAGCGCACGTCCTCGGGGAAGCTCTGGATGAACTGGTCGCGGTCGGCCTGGGTCATTTCGAGGACCGGATCGGGCAAGTCCTCTCCCGGATGCTCCTTCCCCGCCCCGATGGTGTTGACCCGGTTCTGGAATACCCGCGCGATCCACACCCGACCGTTAGGCCGTACGCCCCACTGGTCCCGTCCGCCGTTGATCAGCCGCTCGAACCGTTTGCCGGTGTTGCGCTGCACTTCGGCGATCTCGACCGGGCTCAGCCTCGCGACCGTATCGAACTTCGTCATCGACGGGTCGGATCGGACGACCGAGATCGAGTCCTTGTTTCCGCTGCCGTCGGCTCCCGCCATCGGCGGCACCTCGAAGTAGAACTGGCCCGCCGCATCCCGCGCCGCGGGCTGAATTCCGCGCGTCGCGGCCGGCGCGGGGATCGTCCCGACCAATCGACCGTCCTTGGTCCACAGGCTGGTCCGGCGAGTGCCCCAGTCCGCGACGTAGATGGTGTCGCCGCCGACGAACGCCCCGAAGGGATGCTGGAGCTCTTTTTGAGCCGGGCCGCCTAACGGAGCGAATTGCTTGGTGGCGAAGTCGGCCACCACAACCGTATTGTGATCGGCGGCGACGACGACCCATTTCCGCGCGCCGATGCTCACCGCAACGGGCAGCTCGCCGAACGGCGTGATGATCGTATCGGCTGCGGTCGGGAGCGGTTCCGCGAGCACGCTCTCGGCCCGGCGCGAGGACCCGGGTCCGCGATTGCAGGCCGCCGCCCCGAGCCCGACGACGGCGATGGCGAGTCGACTGATGGAGATGGATTTCACGGATTCTCCAGAGCGGGAGGCGGGCCGACCGGCCCTCGGTCGAATGACAGATTAAGCCCGCGGCGACCGAGCGTCCAGCGGCGAACCTATCAAAATCATGACGTCATGGTGTCAGTCGCGCGGGTCGTCAGGGCTCGGAGCGGCGTCACCGCTCCGAGAGCTGGTCCGTCGCCGGGGTGATCGGAGCCTGGCTCAGCCGGCCGAGCTCGGCGTTGACTCCGGCCAAGCCGGTGTCGAGCAGCGACTTGAGCTTGGCTGTCTGCACGTCGAGCTGCCCCGACAAGAGCTTGAAGACTTCGTATGACTGGGCCGTCGGTTTCGCTTCGGCACTGGCGACGACGCCGGCCAGGGCCGCGATCTGATTGTTGAGCTTGATCGGATAGTTGAGCGGATCCTGGCCGCTCTGGTTCTTGACCTGGTAGATCTCCGCCTCGACCGCGCTCAACTGGTCGACCAGCGGTGTGATCAGCCGCTCGAGTGTGGCGGCCCGGGCGCCGCCCCCTGCTTTCGCCTTCCGGTGGGCCAGCTGCGCCTTGACGTTCCGGATCGTGCGGACCGCGTTGTTGGCTTCGTTGGCCCGGTCCTGAATCTGCCGGAGGAACGTGAACTGTTCGTCGAGATCGGCTTGAGTCGCGCTGGACCGCGGATCCTTGAGCAGCTTGAACGTCTGGGTCTCGGTCTTATCGCCGGCGGTGAGTCGCACCGTGTAGGAGCCCGGGGGCGCAGCTGGGCCCGCGTTGTTGCCGGACCACATGATGAGGCCGTTGAATGCCACACCGTCGGGATATCGCGTGTTCCAGGTGAAGCTGTTGGCGCCGGCCTTGTTGGGGACCGACGGAAGCGGGATATAGCGCCAGCCGGACTCGAACACCGCGAACGGATTGGGTCGCTCGACCGCCCCCGGCTTCCGGGCGGCGTCCGCCATCACTCCTAACGCAGCCAGGCTGTCGATCCGGGTCTGCTCGGAGGCCACCATCCGGACGCTGTCCGCCACCCAGGTCGAATCGAGGTCGCTGCTGTATTTGCGGATCAGCTGCCCCTTCGAATCGAGAAACTCGAGGCTGACCTTCTGACCGCCCTTCTTCAGCCAATAGCGAACCGTCGCGCCGCCCTGCGTCCGGTATGCGTCGCGCGGCTGGAACAGGTGCACGTCTTTCGCCGTCACCTCCGGCCGGAGCTGCCGGAGCGGCCCAATGTCGTCCAGAATCCAAAAGGCCCGGCCGTGCGTCCCCGCGACGAGATCTCCCTCCTTGATCGCGAGATCGTGGACCGGTACCGGCGGGAGATTTCGCTGGAGCCGCTGCCACTCGGCACCGTCGTTGAACGAGACCCACACGCCGCGCTCGGTGCCCGCGAAGAGCAGCCCGGGCCGAACCGGGTCTTCCCGGATAACGCGGGTAAACTCCGACGCCGAGATGCCGCTGTTGATCCGGGTCCAGGTCTTCCCGTAGTCGGCGGTCTTGTAGAGGTACGGCGCGAAGTCGTTCAGCTGAAACCGATTCGCCGCAAGGTACGCCTTGCCCTTCTCGTGCGCAGACGCCTCGATGATCGAGATTCGGGTCCATTCGGGCAAGCCGGCCGGCGTCACGTTCTGCCAGGTCTGACCGCCGTTCTTGGTCACCTGCACGACTCCGTCGTCCGAGCCGGCCCACAGCACACCCTTCTCCACCGGCGACTCGGCGAGCGTGAACACGGTGCCGTAGTACTCGACGCTGGTCTGGTCCTTGGTGAGCGGGCCGCCCGACGGTCCTAGCGTCTTGGGATCGTTCCGGGTCAGGTCGCCGCTGATCGCGGTCCAGCTCTCGCCTTCGTTCGTCGACTTGAAGACGACGTTCGAGCCGATGTAGATCGTATTCGGGTCGTGCGGCGAGATCACGATCGGGAAGGTCCACTGCATCCGATACTTTGAGTCGATCGCCGAGTGGCCCATCGGGTTGAGCGGCCACGGATTGACGTTCCGCTCGAAGCCGCTCCGGACGTCCTTGCGGGTGAGAAGACCGCCGTAGCTCCCGGCAAAGACGATGTCAGGATTGTCGGGGCGCACCGCGATGTAACCGGACTCGCCGCCGCCGACATCGTAGTAGTCCGCGTACTCGGTGCCGCCCTGCGGCTGGCTCGGCATGCAGATCGTGCTGTTGTCTTGCTGGGCGCCGCAGACGCGGTAGGGAAAATGGTTCGTGGTCGTGACGTGGTAGAACTGGGCCGTCGGGAACGTCAGTGCAGTCCAGCTCCGGCCCGCGTTGATTGACACCGCGGCCCCACCGTCGTCCGCCAGGACCATCCGCTGGGCGTCGTTGGGTGCGATCCAGAGATCGTGATGGTCGCCGTGCATGGTCTGGATCGGGCGGGGAAAGGTCCGGCCGCCGTCTGTCGATCGCCAGAACTGCACGTTTGCAACGTACACGGTGTTCTCGTCCTTCGTATCGGCGAAGAGCCGGGTGTAGTACCACGCCCGCTGCCGGAGCTTGCGCTCCGCGTTGGTCAGCGTCCAGGTGTCGCCGCCGTCGTCGGAGCGGAACACACCGCCCGAGTCGGCCTCGATGATGGCCCAGACCCGCTTCGGGTTCACCGGCGAGACCGAGAGCCCCACGTTTCCGATGATCCCCTTGGGGAGGCCCGCGTTGTGGGTGATCTCCTTCCAGGTGGCGCCGCCGTCGGTGGTCTTGAAGATGCCGCTGCCGGGGCCGCCGCTCACGAGGAGCCAAGGCTTCCGGTACGCCTCCCAAAGGCCGGCGTAGAGCACCTCGGGATTGGTCGGATCCATCACGAGGTCGGCCGCTCCGGTCGAATCGTTGCCGGGCCGCGAGAGGATCTTCTTCCAGGTCTTCCCGCCGTCGATCGACTTGTAGACGCCCCGGTCGGCGCTGTTGCCGAAAACCTCGCCTAACGCCGCGACGTAGACGATCTCCGGATTCTTCGGGTGGAGCCTGATCTTCGCGATGTGCCGGGTCTCCACCAAGCCCATGTAGGCCCAGGTCTTGCCTCCATCGGTCGTCTTGTAGACTCCATCGCCGTGCGAGGTGTTGCCCCGGATCGCGAACTCACCGCCGCCCACGAAGACGATGTCGGGGTTCGACTCGCTCACGGCGATCGCGCCGATCGTCCCGCCGAAATACTTGTCGCTCACCGGGTACCAGCTCGACCCGCCGTCCGACGTCTTGAACACCCCTCCACCCGTCGTGCCCATGTAATACTCCTGCGGGCGCGACGACGACCCGGCCGCGGCGACCGATCGCCCGCCACGCAGAGGCCCGATGTTGCGCCAGGTCAGCGCCGCGAAGGCCGACGTATCGATGGGGGCCTGGGCGAAGAGCGGCTGAGACCACCCGGCACCGACGAGCACAAGGGCGAGCAGACCGTTGCGAACCATACGAGGATCCTGGGGAGGCGTGAAACGAGGATTCGAGCCGATGGATGTTGCCGGATTGGCCCGTCGTTGGCAAGCCGCGCCATGGCGGCGGCCGAAGACCCGCCGGCCCACGGAGAAGCGAGGCGACTCGTCCTTAACGTCCCACCGGCTGATACCGATCCACCCAGACGGCGCTCCACGAGCGCGGTGAGCCCGCCCGCGGCCCTTTCACTCGACCGGCGGCGGGGCTAGCATCCAAAGACCCCACCGCGAACCGGACGGCACCATGATCGGTACGACTCGACTCCTCGTCGCAGCGACGCTCTGCCTAACGTCATCCCTGGCGGCCCAGGCCCGCCGGTTCGAGCTCAACGACCTCGGCCGGGAGATCACGTTGTCGGGCCCGCGTCTCTCGCCCGACGGCCGCCAGGTCGCGGTCGTCGTCACCCGCACCAATTACGCCGATAACCGGTTCGAGCGCTCGCTGGTCCTGGTGGACGTCGCGAGCGGCGCCGTCAGAGATCTCACCCCGGGACGGCGGAACATCGGCTCGGTGGAGTGGGCTCCCTCGGGCGACCGGCTGGCGTTCATCGACAAGGACGGCGAGAAGCCCCCGCAGCTGTTTCTCCTTCCGCTCGCCGGCGGAGAGGCTCGGCGGATCACTGACACCAAGCGAGGAGTGAGCGGTTTCGCCTGGCGGCCCGACGGCCGCTCGTTTGCCTTCCTGACCGAGGACGAACCGGTGGAGCGGACCGGCGAAGAGCGGCACAACAAGTCGTTCGAGGTCGGCGACAACATGTATCTCGATCAAGCGGCGAGCCTGGCAACCCAGATGTGGACCGTTGCTGCGGACGGTGGCGAACCGACCCGCGTGACCTCAGGAGTCCGCAGCGTCACCGGTGTGACCTGGGCGCCCGACGGCCGGCGGGTTTTGCTCTCGGTGCGGCCTCGACCCCAGTCCGGCGAGCTGATCAATGCCACCGTGGTGCTCCGCGACATGGAGACCGGGGCGGAACGAACCATCACCGAGCGGCGCGGGTTCGGATCTCTGGGAGCCGTCTCCCCCGATGGGCAGCTCGTCGCCACCATCGCGAGCCGGGGAGCGGAGCTGGGCTTTCGGCCCGGGACGGTCCTCGTGGCGCCGATCGGCGGGGGCCCTGCACGCGAGGTGACCGAGGCGATCGACCGCAACCTCAGCAGCCTCCGCTGGCTCCCGGACAGCAAGAGCCTGATGGTGACCGCCGCCGACCTGACCCAGTACCGGGCCTGGATC
>JBDTOH010000006.1:0-30180 GCA_039933355.1 Gemmatimonadota bacterium
GAACGCGGCGTTGGCCATGCGGAGCTGGCGGGAGAAGTCGCGCCCGACAGCTTCTGTCACGGGGCGCCGGCCGGCGCCGACACCGCGACATTCGCAACCCGGCCGTGGACGCCCGCGCGCGCCATCGCCGACGGCGACACGGTGGATCTCGGCGGCCGGGTGCTCGAGATCCTTCAGGTGCCCGGTCACACGCCCGACGCGCTGGCGCTGGTGGACCGCGCGCACGGACTGTTGTGGACGGGCGATTCCTACTACGAAGGGGCGATCTGGCTCTACGTGCCGGAAACGGATCTCGACGGCTACGAGCGCTCGATGGCGCGGCTGGCGGCGCTGGCGCCGTCACTCAAGCTGCTGCTGCCGGCTCATAACACGGCCTCCGCAGACCCTGCGCGCCTAGCCCAGGCGGCCGCGGCGATCCGTCAGGTCCGATCCGGGACGCTCACAGGCGTCGAGCAGTCCAACAACCGGGTCGTGTTCCGGTTCTCGGGCTTCGCGATCCTGACGTCGAAGCCGTTGCTCGAGGGAAAGGCGGGCGACCGGAGCCGCGGCGGCTCGGGTCTCACCACGTGGCCCTGAACCTAACCTCACCGAATACCCACGAGTCCCTTCGCGGCGCCGAACAGCTTGGAGGAGTCGTAGCCGAGCCCGTCTCGGAACACCAAGGTCACCTTCCGAATGTCGGCCGGGCGCGCCACGGGGTCGCCCTTGATTACCACGAGGTCCGCGATCTTCCCGGCCGCGATCGAGCCGAGCCGGTCGTTGATGCCTAACACTGTGGCACCGTTCAAGCTCATCACTTGCACCGCTTCCACCGGCGTCAGGCCGGCTTCCACCAGCAGCTCATAGTTTCGGAGGTCGCCGAGCCCGGCCGGGGTGCTCCAGGCCGGATCGACGCCCGCACCGAGGATCCCGCCGAGCCGGAAGAACGCAACCTCGAACTCCATGCTTTTCTTGAGGGTCGCGGGCATCGTCGAGGTTGCCGCGTTCGCGACGACCGACTTCTCGCGAGCTTCCTCTTCCGCCTTGGCGTCGAGCGAGAGCAGATCCCACAGCCGCGGATCGGGGCCGGGCCGCCCCGGCGTCGCAGCCTCGTAGACTGCCAGCGTGGACGTCAGCGCGATCTTCTTCGCGAGCATGTCGTTCAGCGTCGCCCGGACCCGCGGGTCGTTCTGGATGTCGAGCGTAGTGAACACGGCCCGATAGTTCGCGGGGCAGACGTCGGGCTGCTTGGCCGGATCGTACTCGGAGTTCGAAGTGAGACCGTGCTCGAGGCCGTCGATCCCGGCTGCTATGGCCTCGCGGTAGCCGACCGAGCAGAGGTGACCGGTGACTTTGAGGCCGTGCTTGTGCGCTTCGTCGGTGATGGCGGCGAGCGTGGCTCGGGTGAGCTGAGCATAGACCTTGAGCCAGGTCGCCCCTTCCTCGGCCCAGTAACGGACCACCTTGCGAGCCTGCTCGGGACTGTCGAGCGCGTGCATGCCCAGCTGGTCGATCCGGCTGTCCGGGCCGGGGCTGATCAAGTACGGCCCGGTCACGAACAGACGCGGTCCCGGTGTCTCGCCCCGCTCCACGCTCGCCTTGAGATTGAGCTCGGCGTACGGCGACGCGCTGCCGGTCGTGCGGATCGTGGTGACGCCGGCCCCGAGGTAAAGTCGGGGCGCCGTGAAGTTGGACTGCGCCGCGCGGGGGGCGTTGGTGTAGTAGAAAGTGTGGTTGTGCAACCCGACGAACCCAGGCGTCACGGTGTGCCCGGTCAGATCGACGATGCGGGCTCCGGCCGGAATCATGGCACCCGCCGACGACCCGACCCATGTGATCTTGCCGCGCTCGAACACGATGGTCTGATCGGCGCGAGCAGGGGAGCCGGTTCCATCAATGAGCTGCACATGGGTCAGCGCCACCACCGGTTCGGCGACCGTTATGTATTCCCGGACCGAGGCGCTGAGCGCATCATAAGTCTGGGCGGCGGCGGTGGCGGTCGCCCCGATCGACAGGAGCAAAGCGAGAATCGAGCGGCGCATGACGAGCTCTTGGGCGAGGAGAATTCCAAATTAGCCCTCTTTCGAGGCGCCCACCATCGTCGTGAGGACTATCGACGGCGTTTCGGGCCTCGCACCGCCTTGGCCGACAGCGGATCCTCGGGCCACTCATGGCGGGGATAGCGGGCCCGGAGCTCCTTGCGGACCTCGAAGTACGCGCCGCGCCAGAACCCGGCCAAATCCTTGGTGACCTGCATCGGCCGGCGCGCCGGCGAAAGCAGATGCAGCGTTAGGGCGACCTTGCCCCGGCCGATGGTGGGAGTGGTCGTCCAGCCGAACACTTCCTGAAGCCGTACCGCCAGCACTGGCGCCGCCGGATCGCTGTAGTCGATGGCGACCCGCGATCCGCTCGGCACCTCGACCCGCTCCGGCGCGAGCTCATCGACTTCGCGGCGCTCCGCCCAGCCGAGCCGTGCCAGGAGCAGGTCCGCGAGCGCCAGCCGGTCCAGGTCGCGGCGGCGGCGGAGCCCGTGAAGATGGGGTCCCAGCCACTCATCCAGCCCGCCGAGCAGCGCTTCGTCCGACACGTCGGGCCAGCGAGTCGGATCGTGCCCGTGGAGAAACGCGAGCCGAGCCCGGAGCTGCTCGTCCCTCTCGCGCCACGGCAGGAACCGAAGCCCGCCGAGCCGGATCTGCTCCAGCAGCACCGCCGCGGCCCGCTCGTCGGACGGCGCGCTCATCCGACGCTCGTCGAGCACGAGCGCGCCGAACCGAAGCCGTTCCCGCGACACGACACCTTCGGACCCCGCGTCCCACTCGACCAGCTCTTCGCGGACCAGCTCGCCGCCCGCGGCTTGCTCGAGCCCGGCGGAATCGAGCGGCGCCGCGACCGAGATTCGCGCCTCAGCGCCGCGGTCGTCGAGCTCGGCCGCGACGAGGAAATCTTCGCGCGCGAGCGGCTGGCCCGCATCGAGCGACGCGCCCCGCCCGTTCTGAAGCAGGAACCGTCCCGGCTGGCCGGCTCTTCGCTGCCCAATTCGATCGGGATAGGCGAGCGCCAGGAGCCGGCCCGTTTCGGGGACGTCGGCAGTGCCGCGCGCTTCCGCCACGCCCAGACGGCGGCGCCACTCGCGGGCTGCTTGCCTGGCTCGGTGGAGGCCGGCGTCGCTCAGTTCGATCCCAAGACCCCGGCCGCCGGCGCCGAGCGCCTCGACCCGGAGTCGCAGATCAACGTTAGGCATCTCCGGGCCACGGCGGACCGCGAGGTCGCGGTCAGAGAGGAGCGCGGCGAGATCGGCCGCGAGGGCACCGAGGCCCTCGTGCTTGGCCGTTGCCGCCATGTGGGCGAGCCGGGGATGGAGCCCGAGCCGCACCAGCTCACGGCCGTGGCGGGTGATCCGCCCCGCATGGTCCACCGCGCCGAGGAGCACGAGCAGCTCGCTCGCCCGTCCGAAGGCGGCGGACGGAGGCGGGTCGAGCCATACGAGTTCAGCGGGATCGCGCACGCCGGCGGCGGCGAGGTCGAGCGCGAGCGACGCCAGATCCGCGGCCAGAATCTCCGGTACACCGTGCGCCATGAAGCCGAGCTCGTCGGCCGGCTGCCACAGGCGGTAGCAGATCCCGGGGCCGAGCCGGCCGGCCCGGCCCCGGCGCTGATCCGCCGACGCCCGGGTAACCCGCACCGTCTCGAGCCGGGTCATGTCCGTCCTCGGCGAATAGCGGGGGACCCGCATGAGCCCGCCGTCGATCACGACCCGGACGCCCTCGATCGTTAGGCTCGTCTCGGCGATCGAGGTCGCCAGGATCACCCGCCGCTCGCCGGACGGCGTAAGCGCCGCATCCTGGTCCGCGGGCGCGAGCGAGCCGTGGAGCGGAAGGACGCGCGCCCCGATCCGTTCGCCTTCCGCCAGCATGGTCTGGACCCGCCCGATCTCGCCCGCGCCGGGAAGGAACACCAGGAGATCGCCGGTCTCGTCCCGAAGGGCCTCGCGGATGACTCCGGTCACGGCCGGCTCGATCCGCTGTGCGGCCCGGGGCGGTCGATACCGCGTTTCGACCGGATAGACCCGTCCGGGGGTGCTGATCCGGGGCGCACCACCTAACGCTCCGGCCACCGCGTCTCCGTCGAGCGTGGCGGACATGACGAGCAGACGAAGGTCGGGCCGGAGAATGGTCCTCGCCTGAAGCGCGAGCGCGAGGCCCACATCGGCGTTGAGGCTCCGCTCGTGGAACTCGTCGAAGATGACGAGCCCGATGCCGTCGAGACCGGGATCATTTTGAAGCAGGCGGGTCAGGATTCCCTCGGTCACCACCTCGATCCGAGTCCCCGGCCCCACGTTCGAATCGAAGCGCACCCGGTACCCGGCGGTGGCTCCCACTTTCTCGCCGAGGCATTCGGCGATCCGCCGCGCCGCGGCTCGAGCCGCCACTCGCCTCGGCTCGAGCATCACGATTCGCCGGCCCGCGAGCCAGGGCTCGTCGAGTAAGCCGGGCGGCACGCCGGTCGTCTTCCCCGCACCCGGCTCCGCCTCGAGCACGGCTGTGCCGGCTTCCGAGAGCGCGGCGCGAAGAGCCGGGAGCAAGGCAAGGATGGGAAGCGGTGCGGTCACGCTTCCAAACTAAGTGGCTGAACCCGGGCCGGT
This sequence comes from Gemmatimonadota bacterium, assembly GCA_039933355.1. GTDB lineage: Bacteria > Gemmatimonadota > Gemmatimonadetes > Gemmatimonadales > GWC2-71-9 > SHZU01. The sequence goes on from JBDTOH010000006.1 coordinate 4,622, forward strand.
TGCCGCCGGGTGAGCCGGTACTACTGTTGAGAAGAGGCCGCGGTCAACGTCGTCCCGGGGGATCCATGGAGCTCCAGTACCGCCAGTTGATGCACACGCGGAGTCGAGAACGCCTCCCCAAACGGCTCTTCCGCCGCCTTCTCATCGTCCAAGTCGCCGTCGTGCTGTCGCTCGGGGTTGGCACCCTCGGCTATGTCACGCTCGCAGGCGACAAGGCGATCGACGGCTTTCTCAACGCGTCGATGCTGCTCGGAGGGATGGGGCCGGTTGGAGAGATCAACGGCACTGCGGGCAAGCTGTTCGCTTCCTTCTATGCGCTGTACTCCGGACTTTTCTTCATCCTTTCCGCCGGCTTCCTCACGACGCCGCTGATTCACCACATGCTGCTGACGTTCCATGTCGAAGATGCGCAGTGACTCAGAGATCTCCCTCGAGGCGAAGCCGGCCCTCGATGTCCTTGAAGGCGATCCAGTCTTCGATCAGATCGGGGATGTATTCGGTCGAGGTGATGAACGTCCAGATGTATGCGACGATCGAGTAGAGCCTGCCCGTCGTAAAATCGTCGAGGTCGATCGCGACGAACAACACGACGAGGAAGATCACGAAGAGCACCACGCGGAGCACGACAAATACGCGCGCGCCCCAATTGGCGATCGCCTGCTGTGATCGAGCGGTCTCGAGCAGATAGCTCCGAACCTGGTCGGGGTCGCCGGTGTGAAGGACGATCGAGACGGCCTCGACTCGATCATGCACCTCGGCCTGGAGCTTGGTCACCGCCTTGGTGTACATCCGCTGAACCCACAGCACGGGCACCAACACGGCGGCACAGGCGGCTGCGAGCCGAAAGTCGAAGAACGCGAGGCTCACCATGGCGCCGACGATTGCGATACCCTGATCGAGGATTTCGGGAACGCGGTGCTGGAGAAAGGTGACGACGCCCTTGGTAAGCTCGATCCGGCCCTGGACCGCAGTCAGCGGAACCCGCTTGCGCTTGCCGAGCTCGACCACCCGGGCGGCCAGGTCGGCGAACAACCGCAGATAGATTTTCTGCTCGAACACCCGCCGGATTGCGCCCGCTCCGGAGTTGACCGCAAAAGCGATCGCCCAAAACACGAGTGGGGCCAGGAGCCTGGCCTTTGGCTCATGATTACGGGTGTCGATGAGCCCGTCGAGCACCGGGCCGAAAAGGCTGGGCTCGAGAACCCATGCGATATACTCGACGGAGGCCAGCGACAGGGTGAATGCCACCCCACGCTCGTGGCCGCGCAGAAGCTCTCGGAGGCGCATGCGAAGCGAGCTATATATACCCGTCGCCTCACGCCGCAACCAGGGGCCGGAGATACCGCCTCCCAGCGGCGGCTGAGCCACTGGGACGCTTGCCCGACTTCACCGGAGGCCTTATGCGAGCCCGGTTCCTTGCCGTTCTACTGGTGCTTACCGGGGTCGGAACGGCGCGGGCGCAGACCGCCGCCGACACCGCTGACGTCATCCTCGGCGTCGCCCGAAACCTCGAACGGGAGGGCCGGCCGGACGCGGCCCGCGAGCTCTTTCGCTACCTTCACACCCGCTATCGCACTACCCCGGCTGCGCGGGCGGCGGACTCGCTGCCCACGGTCGCCGCAATCGGCAGCGGTCGCACCGGATTCGTCACCTTCAACACGCTCTATGGCGGCTTTCTCGGCGTGGCCATCCCCGCCGCATTCAACTCTAATGACGGCGCAACGTTCGGGATCGGTCTCCTGCTCGGCGCGCCGGCCGGGTTTTTCGCATCCCGGAGCTTTGCCCGCGCTCACCTCCGAACCGCCGGCCAGGCGGGGATCGCGAGCTTTGGGACCGCTTGGGGCACGTGGATGGGATTCGGGCTCCAACAGATCCTGAACATCGGCGACAAGAAGATCTGCGACCAGCAGTTCTGTTATACCCAAACCTCCGATGGCGCGCCTTGGGCGGCGATGGTCATTGGTGGGCTCGGCGGCCTCGGCCTCGGGTGGGCATTGGCAAGCGCGAAGGAGACCATCCCTGGAACCGCTACGCTGATCTCCAACTCGGCATTCTGGGGAACCTGGTTCGGCCTCGCGCTTGGACGGATCGCCGACCTCGAAGGCGATGCGCTGTTCACCTCGACGCTCGCGGTTGGGAACGCGGCACTGCTTGCGGCCATTCCGGCGGCGAGGGCGTGGCGGCCGACTCCCTCGCGAGTCCGCTTGATCACGGCGGCGGGACTTGCCGGCGGGCTCGCGGGTCTGGGCATTGATCTCATCGCCAACACCGACGACGACCGCGTGGCAATCGGAATTCCGGCGGCTACGTCGGCGTTGGGCCTCCTGATCGCCGCGCTCGCGACGACGAACCGACGCGACCTCGAGGGGCCCGACGGCGGCGAGGTCGAGGCGAATGCCGTCTTCCAATGGCGGAACGGCCCCCGTGTGAAGCTCGCGATCCCGGAGCCGACCGCATTTCAGATAGTGGATCGCGACGGCAAGCTCCGGACGGCGCCGGGAGCCCGGCTCCGGATCTTTGATGCGAGGTTCTAGGGACTGGGACTAGGGCTTGGGACTTAAGGGAGCGGCTGCCAGGAAACAGTGCTCGAGCGTAGATCGAAGCCTTACAATCCCTAAGCCCCCTAGTCATTTATGCCCTACTGTGCGCCCATCTCGTCCGAGTCCGCGGCGGGCCTCCGGGCAAGCCTCCCATGTGATCCGCCATGTACCTCCCAAGATTCGGGCGCTCACCATCCACGTCGTTAAGACCGTATTCCTGAGCGAGGCCCCATGAGCTGTAGAGCCCACCGGCCTTCTCCTGCACATTCGGGTCGGTGGCGAGCGCGACAACGGCCCGGCCGACGAAACCGGGCGTCTCCGACGCGATGAACACCGCGTCCTTTTTCGCGCCGTCCCGCCAGTTCGCCCCTGTGACGCCGAGATGACCGAGCAACGCCTCTGAGCGGAGGTACCCCGGTGTCAGCGCGAGTGCGGTCACGCCTTCCCGCGCGAGCTCCCCACCGAGGGCGTACGCGAGCCGGATCTCGGCCAGCCGACCGAGATCGTAGAACAGATTCTGCCGATACCTTCGGTGAGCTGGACGATCACTCCCGAGCGGCGGCCGACCATCAGCGGCGCCGCATAGCGCGCGGTCATGACGTGCGGCCAGACCGCCTCGAAGAGCGCCCGCCCCTGCGCCAGAGAATGGGTCCAGAACTTCCCCCACTGCGTCACCGACGGACCGCCCCAGAACACGTTCACGAGAATATCGAGCCGGCGGTGGTCGTCCTCGACCCGCGCGAACCGGCCGGCCACCTCCGCCTCCGCGCTGTGGTCGACCCGCACGGCAATCCCGGTCCCTCCCACTGCATCGACCAGCTCGGCCGTCTCTTCGATCGTCTCGGGGCGGCCGGCGTAATAGCCGGTATCGGACGGCCGCCTCCGGCTCCCCCGGCCGGTGCAGTACACCGTGGCGCCCGCTTCGCCGAGCATCCTTGCGATTCCGCGCCCCGCACCCCGGGTCGCGCCGGCGACGACGGCTACCCGGCCCGCAAGCGGCGGGGTGCTTGCGGCGGAGCGCTCAGTGTTAGGCATGGCCTGCTTCAATTCCGGCATTGGTCGAGTCCTTTCGGCGGGCGGATGCGCGGCGTTTGGAGCTCGGCGCGTAGTTGACCCGATACGTGAGGGATACGATTCCGCTCGGGAGCACATTGCTCTTGACCAGCTCGAGCCGGGCCCTGGGGGCGGGTCCCGGCAAGAGCGGCACGCCGCCGCCGAGGAGCACGGGCATCACCCCGACCTCGACCGCATCCACCTGCTTGGCTTCGAGCAGGCTCCGGAATAGCTCGCCCCCGCCGAAGAGCCAGATGTCCTTGCCGGGTTGCGCCTTGAGCTCGGCGACGACGGCCGCGGCATTGCCGCTCACAATGGTCACGCCCGGATGGTCGGCTTGCCGGAGCGTCCGCGAGAAGACGATCGACGTCACTCCCTTCATCCCGGGTCCGGGGCCCATCCCCTGCATGACCTCGTACGTGCGTCGCCCGATCAGAAACGTGTCGAACGACGCGAACAGGCCGGCGAAGTCGATCGCCGGGTCCATCACGATCCAATCGTACGTGCCGTCCGGCGCGCCGATATAGCCGTCGAGGCTCATGGCGACGCTGTAGCGAACCGATCGCATGGTCTCCTCATTTTTTAGTGTCGAGACAGACTCGGGGGTAGCGCGGGCCGGACCGCCACCCCATACTAAACGGCGATGTAGTTACTATCTAAAGTCCAATTTAGAAAAGGTCAAGAGCGATGAGCCCGCGGCCCCGGAAAGCCTCCGACGACCAGATCTTCGCGGCGGCGTACCAGATCATGCAGCGCCTCGGTCCGGCCCAATGGACGCTGGCCGACATCGCCGCCGAGGCGGGGCTGACAGCGGGCGCGCTGGTGCAGCGCTTCGGCTCCAAGCGCGAGCTCCAAGTGGCGCTCACCGCCAAAGCGGCGGGGGCGACCAAGAACATGTTCGCGGAGCTTCGCGCGGCAAACCCGTCTCCGCTGGACACGCTCCGCGCCTACGGCGACTGTATCGCCCAGATGGGTGAGACGCCCGGGGCCTTCGCGCACCATCTGGCCTATCTCCAGCTCGACCTGACCGATCCGGATCTCCACCGACACGTCCGCGCCCAGGCGCGATCCTGTCGCTCGGCGATCCGCGGCCTGCTCGACGAGGCCGTGACGTTAGGCGAGCTCGAACCCTCCCTCGACCCGGCCGAGCTCGCGCGAGCGGTCGAGGTGACGCTGAGCGGATCGCTGATGACGTGGGCGTTCTACCAGGAGGGCTCGGCAGCGAAGTGGATGCGGCACGATCTCGAGGTCTTGCTCCGCCCCTTTCTGGCGGGAGCGCAGGCCCGACGGCGGCGGAGCCCGCGGGTCCGGGCGGGCGCCGGCTGACGGCCTGATCCGGACGGTGACGAGTCCAAGCTCTTGGTTCCTCCCTCGGACCACGCACAGTAAGTTGGTTTGACTCGCTCACTTCCCTCGGAGGACCGGCCGTGCCGCCACAATCGGGGAGCCCGGGTGCGCCTGGACGACTCCTCTCGATCGACGCCCTCCGCGGCTTCGACATGTTCTGGATCATCGGGGGCGATGCGCTCTTTCAAGCGATCGGCCGATGGCTCGGGTGGCCGGTGCTGGTCACCCAGATGGAGCACGTGACGTGGGAAGGCTTCCGGTTCTACGACCTCATCTTTCCACTGTTTCTGTTCATCGTGGGAGTGGTGCTGCCGTTCTCGCTCGCCAAGTACGCCGAGGGCGCGGGCGACCGCCGAGCAGCGTATCGCCGGATCGGGCGCCGCGCGCTGCTCCTCGTAGTCCTGGGCTTCATCTACTGGGGAAACCTCAACAAGCCATGGCCGGAGATCCGGTGGATGGGTGTGCTCCAGCGGATCGGGATCTGCTACTTCGTCGCGGCCGTCGCGGTGACTCATCTCCGAGTGAAGGGGCTCGCGGTGCTCGCGGCGGTACTGCTCGTCGGCTATTGGGTCCTCATGACGCAGGTCGCGGCGCCGGGATTCCCTCCGGGCGATCTGACGATGGAGGGGAATCTTGCGGGTTACGTCGACCGGCTCCTCATTCCCGGCAAGTTCTGCTGCTATCCGTTCGGCGACAACGAGGGCCTGCTATCCACCATCCCCGCGATCGGCACGACGCTCCTCGGGGCGCTGACCGGCTTCTGGCTCCGGTCCGGCCGACCCGGCCGGGAGATTGCCGCCGGGCTCACGGTGGCCGGCACCGCCGCGGTAGCCGTCGGGCTGGCGTGGGGCCACTGGTTTCCGATCATCAAGATTCTTTGGACCAGTTCATACGTGCTGGTCGCGGCGGGATCTAGCCTCGGCCTGTTGGCGCTGTTCTACTATGCGATCGACGTGCGCGGCTGGCGCAGAGGCGGGTTCGCCCTCGAAGTCATCGGGGTGAACGCGATCACTATCTACCTGCTGCACGACCTGGTGGCTTTTGGGAGGATCGCCAACTTCTTCGTGGGCAACCTCGCGCGCAACGCGGGAGGGGCCGGCCCGGCGGTGGTCGCGCTGGCGGTGCTCGTGATCGAGTGGTTTCTGCTTTGGTACCTCTACCTCAAAGGGACCCGGCTGCGGGTGTGACGCTCGGCGGCACAGCGTTTTGGTCCTTCGTCATCATCAGCACGATCCTGTGGGCGAGCGGGCCTTGGTCTCCTCCCCCGGCAAGCGCGCGTGCATTGGCCTGGTTCGCGCTGGCGGGATGGATCATCGTGCCGTGGGCTGCGTGGGCCGACCGCCTCTACGACTTCCCTGCGAAGCCCTGACCGGTAGCCCGCCCGCGACGAGCTCGGCATCAAGTCCGCGCTCGGCGCACTGAACGCCACCGACCCCACGACCTTTGTCGGTGTCCCCTTGCTACTGATCGGCACTGCGGTCGCGGCGAGTTTCATCCCCGCGCGCCGGGCCGCCCGGGCCGACCCATTGACCGCGCAGCGGGACGGGAGCTGAACGACCGGCGAAACTCGAGACGCGGGACGGCAGTATTTCCTATATTGCCCCTCTCGATCCCGGAGCGTTCCCGATGTCGTCCCCCCGCGTGTCCGCCGCCGTCACCGCGTTGTCGCTCGCGCTTGCGAGCGCTCAAGCCTCCGCACAGCTCACGTCGTCCCTCAGCTCATTCCGGCGAGCCCGCCAAGTGCTGGACCAGGCCATAGTCGCGCACGGCGGGCTCGAGCGGTTGCGGGGAATCGATGTGCTCACCGTTCGTCATGAGGGTCAGTTCTTCAACCGCAACCAGAGCCGGCGCGTGGCCCCGCCATACGACGCAACGCCCGCCAACGGCATGCTCGTCTACGACCGGCGGGGCGGGCGCCTCGCGTTCGAGACTGAGACCGGGTTCCCCGGCGGGTTTCGCAACCAGTCGCGCATCGTGTTGCTGGGCCGGGAGGGCTGGAACTTGAACTTGCGCGAGCACCGCTGGGTAACCGCGCCCGATCCCGTCGCCGCGAACCAGCGCGGTGTCTTGCGGCGATTCCCCCATTATCTCCTCCTGAGCGCGCTTGACCGCGGCAACCAACTCAGATCCCTCGGCCGGGCGACCTGGCACGGACGCAGCCAAGACGTAATCACCTATGCGGCCGACGACGGTGTTCAGCTCACGCTCTACATCGACGCGGCCACGCACCTCGTGTCCAAGCTCGATCAGGTCTACACCGATCCTTTGACGGGCGACGCGCTCGGCGAATTCGTATTCCCCGGCTATCGGGAGCTGAACGGCGTTCAGATGCCGACCGGAAGGCGGATCGTGCGCGTCGGTGAGCTGATCGAGGACGCGAAGTACACCGACGTGACCGTCAACGGAGCGATTCCGGAGCAGTTGTTCACGAAGCCGGCCGATTTCGCGGACGGGAACGGCGCCCCCCCGGCGGACACGACCGTCGCTACCTTGGGCGACGGCGTCTATCTTCTTGGCGGCGTTGGCGGCTCGAACAGCGTGTTCGTCGATTTTGCCGACTATGTGCTGGTCATCGAACCATACGGCAACGACGCCGCATCGAAGCGGTCGATCGCCAAGATCAAAGCAACGGTCGCCGGAAAGCCGATTCGCTACATCGTTCCGACCCACCATCACGACGACCACACCGGCGGCTTGAGGACGTATGTCGCCGAGGGCGCGACAGTAGTGACGACGCCCGGGAACCGGGAGTACGTGGAGCGGATGGCGCGGGCGACGTACACTCTGCTTCCCGACGCGCAGGCTACTCGGCAGGCGCCGTCTCGGGTCGAGGTCATCGAGGGCAAGAAGCGGGTCTTCACCGACGGGACTCGGACGGTGGAGATCATCGACATCGGGCCTTCGCCTCACGCGGCCGAGATGCTGGTGGCGTATTTTCCGAAAGAGCAGATCGTCGTGCAGGGCGACTTGCTCAACCTCCCAACGGACGGACGAGTTCCCGCCGGCACGGAGACGACGGCATACTTCGCGGAGTGGCTGGCGCGCTCCGGGCTCGCCGTGAGCCGAATCGTCGGAGTGCACGGACCCCCGGCTACTCCGGCTCAACTGACCGAAGCGGTAACAAAACTACGAGGAGAGCGCCCCTGACCGAACGCGTGCTGCGGGTTGGACTCATCGGGCTGGGTAACGTGGCCGTCGCGCATCTCGAAGGCTACCGCCGGCTCACGCAGATCAAAGTCGTCGCAGGTGCCGATGTCCGGGCCGTCCGGGCCGCTGAGATCGCGGAGCGTTACGGCTTTGTTCCCTACACCGACTATCGAGAGCTGCTCCGTCGTGAGGCACTCGACATCGTGTGCGTCCTCAGCACGGTCGCGAGTCATCGAGAGGTCGTCGAAGCCGTCGCGGATCGCGGCGTCCACATCCTCTGCGAAAAACCGCTGGCGGTGAAGCTCGAGGACGCCGACGCCATGATCTCCCGGTGCCGCGAGCGCGGCGTGAAGCTCTTCTATGCGGCGTCCTACCGTTTCCTGCCTCCGGTGGTCAAAGCGCGCGAGCTGATCACCGAGGGACGGATCGGCGACGTCCGGTTGATCACCGAGGCCTTCATTGGTGGTCACGGACCCGCCGGCTACCAGGACATGGGAGTTCACCACTACCCGGCGGGCGGGCCCGGCGGGTCGGGCAATGGTCTCGTGGATCACGGGATTCACCTGGCCGACATCTTCCCGTGGCTCATCTCGAGCGAGATCGTGGGAGTCTACGGACGCGGCCAGCGATCGGCGGAGACCCCGATCGCGGAGTACATGGCGATGGAGCTCAAGAACGGCACGGTGGGCCATCTGATCTACGACGACGCAACCTGGTCGGCCGAGCTGCCCTCGGAGGGAATGTTCAGCTGGGGGCCGACGTGGGACGACATGGCGAAAGGTGTGGGCGCACGGGCGATCTGGCAGGACCATCCGGGAAACATTCGCGTGTATGGGACCAAGGGAGCGCTCCGGATCCACCACTACGCCAACAAGCTGTTCCTCCGGACCGCGACGGGCATCGAACAGATTCCCGTCGCCGGCGACCCGATGCCGGCCCAGTTCGCCGCCGAGATGGCATCGTTTGTCGGAAGCATCGTCACCGACCAGGAGCCTGCGGTGACCGGCGCCGACGGCCGGCGGGCGCTCGCGGCCGTGTTAGGCGTCTATCGGAGCATGGAGACCCGGCAGCAAGTCTCCCTGGAAGGGTGACGCGCACGGCTTCGGAGCCCGGCACCCCCGGTCTACGAAACTTTCGACTCCGACCTCCCGTATCTTCGTGACTCATCACACCAGAGGGCGGGGGCCAGCGGCCATGACCAGCTTTCAGTTCGCCGCGGCGACTCGGTTTGTTTTCCTGATCGCTGCGGCTCAGCCGGTCGTCGCCCGAGCCCAAAACTCGATCGCGATCACGGGCGTCACGGTGATCGACGGGACCAACCGGCGGCCCGTTTCGGGAACCACGATTCTGGTCCGCGACGGGCGGATCGCCGCCATCGGACCGGATGGATCGTTAGCCATCCCCAAAGACACCCGCCGCGTGAGCTCGTCGGGCAAGTACGTGATCCCGGGCCTCTGGGACATGCACGTTCACCTCAGCACCGCGGGATCCGGCGCGCTCCCGATGCTGACCGCGTATGGCGTTACCTCGGTGCGGGACATGGGCGGAAAGCTGGAGCAGGTCAAAGCCTGGCGCGACGCCGTTCGCGCGGGCCGCATGGTGGGACCGCGAATCATGATCGCCGGCCCGATCATCGAAAATGCGAGATGGCTCAAGCGGGTCGCGGGCCTTGCCGTGCCGGGACTCGATGACTTGGCGCGTGAGCGGATCGGGGTGGAAACGCCGGAGGACGCGGTTCGAGCCGTGAACTCCATCTCGAAGTTAGGCGTCGACCTCATCAAGGTTCGGACCTCGCCGCCGCCGGCCGCCTACACGGCCCTGTTGGAAGCGGCCAAGCGACGCGGCATTCCCGTGGCTGCGCACCAGCCGAGCCAGCCGACGGGACTCCGCGGCGCGCTCGTGGGCGGCATCAGAAGCATCGAGCACATCGAAGGACTGACCGAGCTCGATACCTTACCCGCGGACCGGCGCGACAGCCTGGCGCGAGCCATCGCAGCCGCGGAGCTCTGGTTCACTCCCACCCTCGTCGCGTCCTTCGCACGCTTCCGCCCAGACAGCCTGATTCAAGCGCGGGCCGGGTCCGACGATCCGGGAGATCCTTATCGTGCGTTGGTCACGCCCGAGCTGCGACGATTCTGGCGCCAGCAGCTCGACATGAAGAAGTTCGACTCACCCTTGGATGAATACCGGCAGATGGTTACCGGCGGATTGGCGGGGATGCGGCGGCTCAAAGAAGCGGGGGTCAAGCTGCTCGCGGGAACGGACTTGTCCGGTCTGCTCCTCTACCCCGGCGTGAGTCTTCACGAAGAGCTGGCGCAACTGGTCGACAGCTTAGGGCTCACCCCGCTCGAAGCGATCCGCTCGGCGACGGTAGAGCCGGCCCGGTTCTTTGGAATGGCCGATTCGTTAGGCACGATCGAACCGGGCAAGCTGGCCGACCTCGTGATCCTCGACGCCGACCCGCTCGCCGACATCCGCAACACCCGGCGAATCGCGGCGGTCGTGATTGGCGGCCGGGTGCTCGAGCGGATCCCGGTGCCGGCCATCAGACCCTAGCGGCAATAGGTCGCCGCCGCCTCGGCCAGCACCGCTGAGGTCTTGAAGACGGAGTCGAGATCGACCCACTCGACTTCGGTATGAAGCCCACCGCCGCTCGGTCCGAGAATCACGGTATCGACGCCCGCCGCTCCGAGCAGCGCGGAATCCATCCATCCGGACTTGCCGATCCGTGCGAGCGGCCGCCCGAGGACGCGGGTCGCCGCCTGATCGACAGCCGCAATCACGGCAGAATCGTGACGCGCCTCGAACGGCTCGCGTGAGAAGAGCGGGCGCACCGTAGCCCGGAATGTGGGATCGGCGGCGGCAAGCCGGTCCACGATAGCCTGAAGCTCGCTCAGAATCTGCTGCTCCGACTCACCGGGAACGGTGCGCCGCTCGATCTGGAGCTTGCAGTGCGCTGCGTACGTGCTCAGGCCGCTCCCGCCCGCGAGCGTCGCCGCGTGCAGCGAGGGTGGGCCGAGCAGCGGATGCGGGGGCCGGCTTCGCAACTCTCGCTCGAGAGTCGCCAGCTCGTAGAGGAATCGGCCCATCAGCAGATTGGCGTCGATTCCCTCTTGAAACCGCGACCCGTGCGCCGCCTTTCCCAACGTCTCGACCTCCACCCAGACAAACCCTTTGTGGGCAGTGCAGAGCTCGATATCGGTCGGCTCCGTGATGATCGCGCCGTCGACCGCATAACGCCCCACGATATCGGCGGTGCCCAGGCTTGCGTGTTCCTCGTCGGCGACGGCCGCGACGAGAAGGTCGCCCGCGAGCGTCACTCGTCCGTCCACGATTGCCTTCACCGCTCCGAAGCATGCCGCGAGGCTTCCCTTCATATCCTGCGAGCCCCGGCCGTACAGACGCCCATCGCGGATCTCGGCGCTGAACGGATCGGCCATGCCGGCGACGTCGACGGTGTCGAGATGCCCGTTCAGCATGAGGCTCCGCCCCGTTCCTGTGCCTTTGAGAACGCCCACGACGCTCGGGCGGCCGGGCGCGGCCTCGTGCACGGTGGTCTCCATTCCGAGCCGGCGCATCAAGGCTTCGACGTGGGCCGCGATCTCGCCTTCGCCCGGTGCTCCACTGACCAGGCTCGGATTGACCGAGTTGATCCGGACTAGATCGGTCAGGGTCGTCGTTATGAAATCGCGATCGATCGAAAGTTGGGTCACTGTGGTTTCACTCCGGTACGGGCTCAGGAGGCTTCGAGATCACGGTAGCCAGGGTGCTCGTCGAGATAAACCCGTACAAAAGAGCAGCTCGGGATCACGTGGTATCCATCGTCGCGGGCGTAGTCGAGCGCTGCCTTGGCGAGCGCGGCGCCGACGCCCTCTCCGCGCGCCCTCGGCGGCACGTATGTGTGCTGCAAGTCGAGGATCTTGGGTCCGACCATCTCGTACGTGAGCACGCCGTCGCCAGAGGGTAAGTGGGTCACGAACTTGCGACCTGGTTTGTCGTGCTCGACTATCAGCTCAGGTGCCATGATGTCTCGGTATCCCCTCTCGTTCGGTGTCCCAGCCGATACTTCGCAGCGTGCCCGTTGATCCGACAATTTAACGACCCAACGTCTCGGCGGGCTCGCGACAGTGCCCGACTATCTCCTCGAATATGATCCGGTCTCCTATCGCGTGGCTGGCCGCGGTCTGGCTCGCCGTGGCGATCCATCTCGACTGGCATCTCGGCCGTCCCGCGCACGGCCACCTGAGCTTTGGACTTCCGTACCATTGGGTCTTCGGCGTCGTTGCATCGGTGCCGGTCGCGTGGATCGCGGTGACTCGCTGGCCCGAGCGGATCGGGCGAGCCTTCGCACTGATGTTGGGCCTTGGCGTGCTCCTCGGACATGGCCTCGAACCGCTCGGGGAAGTCGTGCTCTACCGAGTCGGTTGGCAGCCGTTCACGAACACCGCCTGATGGCAGGTCTTGGGAGAGTTTCTCGTCGCTGCACTTCTCTCCTGCGCGGCGTGCGCCTTCCTTCGGCGCCGGACGCCCGCGTCAGGCAACTGAGCCCGGCTAGTCCTTCACCTCGAGCCGATCGCCCGCGAGCACCAGCTCCTCCATCGCCACATCTGTTCCCTTCGCGTTGAACGGGCCGCTCGTGTGCTTAATGATGCGCGCGCGGACGAGCTTCAGGGTCCGACCCACAGTGTGGTCCTCGTTCTGCATCTCGATGGTGACGTCACGGACCGCCTTCTGGTTGCCCGCGCTGACGTCGTCCAACCATTCCTGGAACCCGGGCGCTGCGACAACCCCCCGCTTGAGCGTAATGTCGGTCGACTTGTTGATCCCGGTGAGCTTGGTCACGCGGGCGGAATGAGGCGCCTCCAACTCGATGCCGCTGATTTCCTGAAAACCAGCGTCCGCCGCGCGAGAACTGCCGCCGAAATGAACGAGAAAGTTGAACTGCTCGTAGGGTCGTTCGGGCAGTACGGCCATAGAGCTATCCTCCCGGGTTCAAGGCTTGTGGTCCACGGTCCATTGGCCAATCCGAAAGATTACGAACTCGGCGGGCTTGAGCGGCGCCACACCGATCACGCAAACCAGTCGGCCGTTGTCTAGATCGTCCTGGGTCATCGTCGTGCGGTCGCAGCGCACGAAGAAGGCATTATCGGGCTTGTTACCGAGGATGGCGCCGGACTGCCACTCATTGAGCAGGAAGTCTTCAATCGTGCGGCGGACATTGGCCCAGAGGTTCTCGCCGTTCGGCTCGAACACCACCCACTGCGTGCCACGGTCGATCGATTGCTCGAGGTAAGCGAAGTAACGCCCGACGTTGACGTACTTCCACTCCGAGTCTCGAGAGAGGGTCCGCGCACCCCAGAGGAGCGTCCCGCGCCTACGGAAATGCCGGAAGCAGTTGATGTCCTCGGCGTTGAGCAGGGCCTGCTCCGGCTTGCTGAGTCGGGTCTGCAATCCCGAGGCGAGGTTTACCACCTCGTTCGCGGGCGCCTTGGACACGCCGCGGTTGAGGTCGTTCCGCACGAAGATACCGGCGACGAAGCCCGAAGGGGGCAGAGCGATCGGGCGGTGGCTCACCGGATCGACCACCTGGACCCACGGGTAATAGATGGCCCCGTGACTCGAGTCGAGCGCCGCGCGCATGGCGCGGATCTCCGCGATCGGCTGGTTCGGGGCGCTGTCGATCACGGCGATGCGGTACCGCATCGTCGATGCGTGGGCGAGCAGCAAGCGAATGATCGCGTCGGCGTCGGCGCGGTAGTCGCCGTCGTAGTCCCACGTCGAGCCCGGGGCCGCCACGATCGAGATGTCGTCCTGCGCTTCGAGCCGTTTGAGACCGGTTAGGTGGCGCCCGTCCGCGTCGTCGCTGCCTTCATACTCCCGCGCACCGGGACGCAGTCCATCGTTCCCGCCGGTCAGCCGGATGTCGCGGGTGACGCCCAGGACGAGTCGATGACCGGCATGAATGTCGTCGGTGATCCCGTCGGAGCCGGCGAACAGCAGAGCCAGAAGCTCGAGCGACGACATCCCCGGCTCGGCGGTCGCGACGATTGGCACCGCGCGCGTTTCGGGACCGGCCCCAAACACGGCAAACAGCGAGCCTGGAACGGCGCCGGTCGGATCGGTCGGCTCGAGCACCAGATCGGTCCAGGTTCCCAGCGAATTGTCGCGGGCATCCAGAACCTCCAGCGCAAGCCGCACCGAGCCGAGCCGGTCGCCCGGTCCAGGCTCAGCGCCGAGCCCGAAAGCAACCTTCGCGGTGAGCCGCAGCGTGAAGGTCCCGAAGGCTCCCGGATAGCGCGCCCGGAAGACGATCCCGCCCAGCTTCGCCGATGCGTGACCGTCCGCCGCCTTGTCGGATTCATCGGAGCCGAGCGGGCGGAACACCCGCGACAGGTAGAGCCGTTTGCCGCCTTCCGCGAAGAAGGCCCGGGCGGCGTGCCAGTTGTAGTTGCTCATCGGCGGGCCGCCGTACGCGAGCGGATCCGGATCGCCGTAGATCCGCTCGAATTCGCCCAGGCTAGTGATGATCTCGGGCTCGAGGTCGACCGGACCGTACCGGGCCGGGCCGATGAACGCGGCCGTGGTGGTGCTCGCGCCCTCGATGGATCGTAGGGGGAACGAAGTCTCTTCCACGAGAGTCCAGGTCATGGTTAGGCCCTCGGCGGGTCGAACGCGCGGGGCGGTCCTAACGGCCCTTCGGGCTGCTCGATCTCGGAGTCGATGAGGATCATTCGCGCGATGTACGTGACGGAGGTCTGCATTCGAGGCTCGAGCTTGTCCCACAGGTTGCTGAAGTCCGCGAGGGCGAGCGGATCGAACACCAGCTCGACGGTCTCGTGCGAGGCGAATACATTCGGTGGTCCGGCTGCGTGGTTGAGCATCCCGGCCGTCAAGATCGGATTGTCCTCGATGCGCCGCATCCCCCAACCGAGCAGAGACTGCTGCGTCTCGACGTTGTCGGCCCAGGGAGTGAGCAGGTAGTGGAGGTCGAGCGCGAGCGACGGCCGGAAGCGAATCCCGTTCGGCCCGGTGCGCGGCACCCTGCGGAGCGGGCCGTTGATGCCGACTCGGTAGAGGCAGAGCGTGAAGCCGGCAGGGATCGGGGCGCCCTGGTAGGCGCTCGCATGGACGAGCGCGAAGGTGAGCTTGCCAAAGTCGCTCGGATAGGAACCCTCGAGCAGGCCGAGGATTGTCCGGGACGTCGCGGCGATCGCGTTCCAGGTCGACATTCAGCCACTCTCCTCCGCGCACCCGGTCATCGTCGCCCACCTCTTTGGATCGCGAAGATGACGATAGCTTTTTCGGGGCGCGAAGCAAGGGTGATATTTGGGGCCGAATGGGAGCCGCCGTTGCACGAGATCTTCTGGGAGTTTCTGCCGAAGAGGGGTCGCACCGCGGAGTTCGTCGCGGCGTATGGTGCGGAAGGCCCGTGGGCGGCCCTGTTTCGCCGCGGTTCCGGGTATCTGGGAACGGAACTGCAACCGGTGGTCGAGCGGCCCGGATGGTATCGGACCGTCGATCGCTGGACGTCGGAACAGGATTACTTGATGTTCCGCGAACGCTTTGCCGCCGAGTACGTGGAGCTCGACCGCGCTTGCGAGCCGCTCACCGCCGAAGAGCGGTTGGCGCCGCCGTCAGCATAACCCGCGACCGATCCCGGCCGGCAGCGCCGCCGATTCGGGGCTACGCCGGCGTGAGCGCCAGCACGCGGAGCGGGCTTCCGCTCCCGCCCACAATCTTGAGCGGCGCCGCGATCACGATCGCGCCGGTCGGGGGAAGCTGATCGAGGTTGCGGAGGCTTGCGAGCCCGAACTTCCCCGCGCCGTGCATCGTCGCGTGATTCGGGAAGGGCAGCTCGAAGGTGCCGGCCTGACCCGCATCGGTGCCGACCGTCTCGACTCCCACGCCCAGGACGTCGCGGTCTAGGGCCAGCAGCTCCGACGCGCTCTGGTGGAAGCCCGGGCTGTGGGGACCATCCCCGCCGACGTTGAGAAAGGAGGCGGCATCGGTTCGGCTGCTCCAGCCCGTCCGGAGCAGGACCCACGCGCCGGCGGGAATTCTCCCGTGCTCCTTCTCCCAGGCGAGAATGTGCTCGGGCCGGAGAAGGAAGTCCGGATTCTTTGCCACCTCTCCGGTCACGTCGATCACGCACGCGGGGCCGATGAATCGCCGGGCGGGAATGGCGTCGCAGGTGTTGTCGGCCAGGTCCTTACCGGTGATCCAGTGGACCGGCGCGTCGAAGTGGGTGCCGGTGTGCTCGCCCATCCGGATGGTGTTCCAATACCACGCGGGTCCCTGGGCGTCGAAGCGAGAAATGACCTCGAGCGTCACGCCGGGAGAAGACCCGAACTGCGGCGGGAGACCGATCACGGGCGTCTCAGGTCCGAGCGGCTGGGACAGGTCCACCACACTGATCCGGCCGGCATTGAGCTCGGCCACGAGCTGGCTCAGGATTGACATAGTCTGCGAATGGAACTTCTGAGAGCGAGTCCGTCAAGGGGAACGGGGATTGCAACCGTCTTATCGCCTTTCTACACCGCCTGTACCGCCCCAAATACGCTGCTCAGCAACCACCAGATGCCGACCGTGAGAATCGCCGCGGGAATGCCGAACCGAATCCAGTAAAAGAGCCAGATCGGCACCGGTCGCTCGCCTTTCACGGAAAGCGCCTCGAGCGCCGCCGACCGGTGGAAGCACCAGCCAACGGTGAGTACAGCGAGGAGCGAGCCGAGCGTCTGCATCCCCGAACCGAACGTGAGGTCCCATGGGACGAAGACCGCGTTGTTCAGTGTGGGCGGAATCGCGATCAGGAACACTGCGCCGGCCATGACCCAAACCGCTCGCTTCCGAGTCAGCTTGGTGTTATCGGTGAGGCCGGCTACCAATACTTCAAAGGCGGCGACATCGGAGAGGTAGCCCGCACCGAACAGGCCGGCAAAGAAGAGGAAGCCGAAGAGCCAGCCGACGGGGATGGCCGCGAACACCTGCGGCAGTGTCGAGAAGAGGAGGCCCGGTCCCTGGGTCGGAGCCATGCCAAGCGCGAAGACCGCCGGGATGATCGCGAGTCCGGCGAGGAGCGACGTGCCGGTGTCGCCCACCACGGTCCAGATCGCCAAGCGGGCCACGCTGTCCTTCTCGCTCAAGTACGATCCGTACACCACCATGAACGTGCCGCCGAGTGACAGCGAGAACACCGCGTGGCCGATCGCCGCTACCATCACGCTCGGCGTTAGGTCCGCCAGGCGAAACTTGAAGATGAACCATCGCACGCCTTCGCCGGCGCCGGGAAGCGTCAAGGCCCGGATCGCCAGCAACACGAGGATGATCGAGAGAACCGGCAAGATGATCACGCTCGCCCGCTCGATCCCGGCCCGGAGCCCCTTGAGCAGCACCACCGCACAGGCCAGGATCACCGCCCCGGTGCAGAGGAGTTGCAGCACGAAGGACTTGACCGCGAAGCCATGGTCCGGCGGAAGAATCGCCGCAGGATCGAGCGGGAGATGGAGCGCCGTCGCAGCTTGGCCCACCGCGTAGTAGAGCACCCACCCGATCACGGCCGTGTAATATCCCGTGGCCGCGATCACGACCGAGAAGAAGAACCAGCCCACCTGCCGCCCGAAGGGGAATCCTCCCGCCGAAAAGGCGCCGACAGTGCCGCGGCGCGTATGGCGGCCGAGGGCGTATTCGGCCATGAGCGCCGGCACGCCGATCACGACGGTCACCAACACGTAGAACAAGACAAAGGCGGCGCCGCCGAATTTCCCCGCCATGTAAGGGAATCGCCAGACGTTGCCGAGGCCGACCGCTACCCCGATGAACGTCATCGTGGTGCCGAAGCGCGACGCGAAGGTCTCCCTGGGTGGGGCGGCCGGAGCAGTCCGCTGCCCGGCGTCTGTCATGGGTGCACCACTTCGGCGAGGACGTCGAGCGACTGGTCCACGTCGTCGAGCGAGCTGTAGAAATGAGGCGCGAGCCGGATCACCGGACCGCGCGCGGCAGGGAGGACGCCCCGAGCACGCATCGCGGCCTCGACCGCGTGTGAGTCACCCACCACGAACGCCGTGCTCACCGTCTTACGCGCGATGTCGCCGTCGCCGTGGAGCGTGAGGCCGCGGGCTCGGCCGCCTTCGATCAGGCGCTGGGAGAGGATCTCGTGCCACGCGCGAATCCGCTCGACGCCAACGTCCGCGATCATCTCCATTCCCGCTCGCGCAATGTAGGCATTCATCACCGGCGGCGTGCCGGCGTCGAAACGCCGCGACGTCGTGGGCCAGTCGAGCTTCTTTACGTCGAAGGCGAGCGGGTCGACCCGCCCGAACCATCCAGTCACAGTGGGATGCAGCGTCTCGATCACCTCGGGGCGGACGTAGAGAAACGCGATCCCGGGGACGCCCATCAGGAACTTGAGGTTCCCCGACGCAAGGAAGTCCACGCCGAGCTGCTTCACATCGATCGGGATCGCGCCAAGGGTTTGGTAGGCGTCGGCGTAGAGAAGGACGCCGCGAGCGTGCGCGCGCTCGCTGAGGAGAGCCAGATCTTGGGTCGAGCCGTTCAGGTAGTAGCCGTGACAGGCGGAAACGACGGCCGTGCTCTCGTCGATCAGTGGGTCGTAGTCGACCGACTCCATCCGACCGTTGCGCACCGGAACCCATTCGACCTGCGCCCCGCGCCGCTCCTGCGCGAGCCAAACCTGTCCGACGGTCGGGAATTCAGCTTCGCTCACCACCACTTTCCGGCGCGATCCCGCGAAGTCGAGGGCGCTCGCCACCGCGCTCGTGGCTTCGGAGACGGAGCTGGTCACGGCGATCTCGTTCGGAGCTGCGCCGATGAGACGAGCGAATGCCGCCTTCGCGAGGTCCACTTCCGTGAGCCAAGCGTCCCAGTCCATGCCGTCCCGGCGCCACGAGTCGAGATATCGCTCGGCGGCGGCGCGAGTCGCGGTAGTTTGCGGCGCCTGCGAGCAGTTGTTCATGGGGATGCACGACGCGAGCAGAGGGATCTGCTCGCGCACGGCATCCAAGTCATAATCGGGAATAGACGGCGCGATTGCGGGCGCTCCTCGGTCGGGTGGCGATTGTCGAAAGCGTGGGGCGGGAAAGAAGGACTAGCGCGGCCGGCATCCCGCGGCAAGTGGCCACGATGACGTCGCGGCCTTGCACGAGTAGTATACGAGGGTCACAATCTGGAGCTGCCATGCGTCGCACCGCGCCCCCGATTTTCACGATGACGGTGCTCCTGCGCGGAATTCTACTTCTCCTCGCCGCGTTCGCGCTCTCCACCGCTCCGGGGGCCGGCCAAGCAAAGCCGGACACGTCCGCGACGCTGGTCTTCAACCATGTCGCGGTCATCGACGCCGAGGGCCTCCGCCCCGACCAGACGGTTTCCATCCGGGGCGATCGGATCTTGGATGTAGCCTACTCCAAAGGAGCGGTCACCGCGCCGGGAGCTCGGGTCATCGACGCCCGAGGTCGCTATCTCATCCCAGGCCTCTGGGACATGCATGCCCACCTGACGTTCTTCGGCTCCGAGCGCCTGCCGCTCTTCCTGATCAACGGCGTGACCGGCGTCCGGGATCTGGGCGGGATTCCCGATTCGATCTTTCTCTGGCGGAAGATCATCGCGCGAGGAGGACTGCTGGGCCCGCGAATCGTCGCAGCGGGCCTCTCTCTTTCGGGGCCCGACCCATCCGGGCGCACGGCGCCCCACATTGCGGTGGTGAGAACCGCGGAGGAGGCGCAGGCCGCCGTCCGCCGCAACAAGCAGCTCGGCGCCGACATGATCAAGGTCTGGAGCACGATTCCCCGGGACGCCTACTTCGCGGCTCTCGCCGAGGCGCGCCGCCTTGGCCTCCCGGTGGTCGGGCATCTCCCGGTCGACGTGAGCCTAACGGAGGCGGTGGACAGCGGCCAGAAAGGCTTCGAGCACTCGATCGGCTTTCCGATCGCGATGAGCCGCGAGCAGGCAGGCGCCCTCACCCGGCTCCGTCAGGCGGTGCACCAAATGCCTCCGGGCGGCTCGCTGGTTCAAGCCATGATCGATGCCGACGTCTCGGCCCTCGGCTCCTATGATTCGGTCGAAGCCAAGGCCGCGATCGGTCGCCTGGCGAGCCACGGCGTGTGGATCTGTCCGACGCTCACCGATACGCACGCCTATACGATCATGAAGGACTCGCTCCCGGGCGACCCGCGCCTTCGCTATCTCCCCGAAGCGGTTCGGAAGCAGTGGGTCGAGGAAGCGAAGGCGATGAAGCCCGCCGAGATCGCCGCGTGGACCGCGCTCTTCCCCGCCGCCCTTCGGCTCGTGGGCGAGATGCGGAAAGGCCGCGTGACGCTGATCGCAGGGACCGATGCCGGGTCGACGTACGACCTTCCCGGATTCGACCTCCACAACGAGCTCGCGCTCTTGGTTCGGGCCGGCCTCTCGCCGCTCGAAGCGCTGACGGCGGGAACCAAGTCCGCGGCGGAGGCCGCCGGTTTGTGGGATCGGGCCGGCATGATCAAGGCAGGCCAGCTGGCCGACCTGGTTCTGCTCGACGCCAACCCACTCGCGGACATCACCAATACTCGCCGGATCGTGGGGGTCACTGCCGCCGGCCGATACCTCGACAAAGCGGAGCTCGAGCGGCTCCGGGCTCGGCTGCTGGAGGCTCGTTAGGCCCGGAAGTGATGTTATCTGCTTTGCCGTCGTCCGGAGACGGTGGGCCAGTCGTTCACTGCGCCCGGGACGACATGCCGGTCGCCGAGAGCTCACCGTCGCCGCCTAACGTCCAGATAGCGCCCGGCGTTGTCGTGCCGGACATCGAACAGCCGACCGTTCGCCACGACCGCCGAGATGCGACCGGTATTCGCGATATCGTCGAGCGGGTTCGCGTCGAGCAACACGAGGTCCGCAATTTTTCCTGTCTCGACCGTGCCGAGCGAATCGAGCACGCCGAGAAAGCGGGCGGGCTCGAGAGTGGCAGATCGCAAGACGTCGAACGGCGAAAGGCCGGCCCGAACGAAGTACCCGAGCTCCTGGTGAAGCCCAAACCCGGGTGCGCTGTTCCGGAGCGGCGCGTCGGTGCCCGGCATGACGTGGACGCCGGCCCGGTGCAGAGCGCCGACCACGGCGATCCGCTTCTCGAAGAGCGCGAGGCCGACGACGTCCGCGTCCGGTGGGACATCGGCCGGCATCGGGAAGATCTCGGCGACGTAACGGCGGAGCGTGTCGGGGATATACCTCGCGAACGAATCCCCCGGTAGCGCCCGTTTCGGCCAGAGAGCTACCTCGAGCTGTGCGGTGAGCGTGGGCACGACCCAGGTATCGTTGCGCACCAAGCGCTGGAAGAGCGGCCCGAGATCGTCCATGCTGCACCGGCCGAGCGCGCCCTGCACCGAGAAGCGCGGCTCGAGGGCCTTGGTCTCTTCCGGGGTGCACTGATTCGGAATCGTGAGCAGGTGTTCGATGCTGCGCTGGCCCGAGTCGGACGCGTCGGCCGCGCCCACGACGCGCGGCACATGTCCGGCAAACGGAATCCCCCGCGCGCGGGCCGCACGGGCAATCGCGAAGTACGTCTCGCGAGTGAGCTGACTGTGCACTTTCACGAAATCCACTCCGAGCCGGATCAGCGAGTCCACGGCCGGTTGCGCGTCTTCCGCTTTTTTCACGAGCAGGTGCGGGATCGGAACGTCGCCACCCTCTAGATAGGGTCCCGAGGCCACAATCCGCGGACCGACGAGGGTCCCCCGGGCGATCTCCTTCCGCCATCCCGTGAGCACCGTCCAGTCGTCGGCCATGTCTCGGACACCAGTCACCCCGTTCCCGATGTAGAGCGCGAGCACGTCGCGTCCACCCGGCATCGTGGTGTGAACGTGCATGTCCCAGAGGCCCGGAATGAGGTATTTCCCGCGGGCTCGGATGATTCGGATCCCGCCAGGAACCCGCGTGGAGCGACTCGACCCTTCAGCCACGATATGCCGGTCGCGAACGATCACGGTTTGATCGGTGAGCGGCGTCGCGCTCCGTCCGTCGATCACCGTGACATGGGTGAACGCGATCGGTGGCGCCAACCGGGCTTGGGCGGAGGCGCGGGCCGCGAACAGCAAGCTCAAGGTGAGCCAAAGGACCCCGGCTGCGAGGATCCGCCTAACGTTTCCGGCACGGTGCCGGGGAGTGTGCGCGGCTGGCTTCATCGGTCGTCTCTAAAATGTGGCCGCCGGAGCGGAGGCTGTGGGTGGACCAAAGATAGCGCCGGCGTTTCGCGCGGCCTGAGCGCCAGCCGCGAGGGCAACGCTCGGGGCGCCGGCAACAGAGCGCGGCGCCCGAGCAGGACACGACAACCGGATGGAGGCCCGGAATGGCGAGGTACGGTAAGAAGGCATCGGAAAAGGTCGGGAAGGCAATGCACGAGCGGAAAAAGGGAACGCTCAGGAGCGGCGGATCCGGGAAGAAGGTGACCAGTCGCAAGCAGGCGATCGCGATCGGTTTGTCCGAGGCGCGGCGCGCCGGGGGAAAGGTGCCACGTAAGAGGTCGACAGCGAAGCCATAGCAGTTGCGATGTTAATGCCGAACGCAACCGTCCCCACGGTGAGGTTCTCGAAGCTGTGGTGAACGCAGGGGAGGTCGCAGTCGTTTTGACCCCCGCGAGCGCGAGGACGAGTGGTTTGTTGTCCCCGGAAATCTCGTTCCTTCCCTTTGGTTCCCTGTACCAAGAAGCGTCCCACCCAAGCGACGCTGCCCGATCAGCTAGCGATCACGTTAGCGCCACGTCGCGCTTATCAATGTGGACGACGTCAAAGATCTTCGGGCAAAAGTACGTGATCTGGCTTGTATTCTTTAGAGGCTGGATGATGCCTTTACTGGCAAGTTTTTTGAGATCGGCTCGGGCGGTCGGATAGGTCACACTGTGGGCCCGCTGAACCCCTACAACGCTTGTCACGGGAGAGATGAAAAGCTGGTCGATAATAGAAGAAAGCCGAATGCTGCCCCTGATGCTGCCAACTGTGGCGTGAAACTCTCGCTGAAGCTCGAGAAGGCGCTCACACCGCCACTGGGTGTCGACGGATTGCTCAACAACACCCCGCAGACAAAAGGCGATCCAGCCTTCCCAGTCGCCCTTGGTGCTTACCTTCAGCAATCGGTCAACATACTCATCCTTATGATCGTCGTAATAGGCACTCATGTATAGCCACTGGTTCGACAGATGGCACCACTCAGCGATGCATATCGCGAGCAGAACCCGACCGACGCGACCATTCCCGTCCATGAAAGGATGGATCGCTTCGAACTGGTAGTGAACTAGGAATGCGGCTACGAGAGGATCGTACCCCCACTCGTGATGGAGGTACTTCTCCAATGCGCCCAGTTGATCTTTTAGGTACGGAACTGGAGGCGGCACATAGCGCGGCGGCCGACCAATTTGGTTCTGGTGAACGCGGAATTCACCGGGATTCTTGTCTGATCCCCGAACGCCGGTCATCAAGGTCCGATGTAATTCTCGAACAAGTCGTAGCGACATTGGGAGAGCATCTCGGGTCTCAAGGCGCAAGCGAAGAGCCCGCGAGTAGTTGAACACCTCACGGAAAGCATTCGCCGGATCTCCGGCCAATGACGGGGCCTGAGGATCAAGCTGAAATAGTGCTTGCTGAACCGGATCAGTGAATGTCCCTTCGAGACTGGAGGAGCGCTGCGCCTCGCGATTTTGGAGAGGCCGAAGAATCAGTTCGGGGTTTAGTAAGTGCTTTCCCGTTCCGTCTAGGGATGCCAAGGCCTTGTGTGCCTGAAGCAGCAGAGGCCACTTAGCCACTGGCCATTCCCAACTTGGAGGTAGCGGATCGGGAACAAAAGCGTGCGCACCCCCTGTCAGGCCGGTAATGCCAACGAGATGGCCGGTGGCCGCCGACCCGAAAGCCGCTATGTCCATGTCCAGGCGACTCTAAGAGGAATTTTAACCAGCCTACCCCTGATTAAAATTTGATGGCGAATTTTTTAATAGCAAGAGTGGTGATTAAAGTTCTCTAGTCAGGACAAACCCATGGGTAACGAATGCAGATTTGCGAACACCTCAGCACCTAAAGATTTACCCTGCAATGTTTTACGAGGATGGCTAGGGAGGGAATTGAACCCCCGACACGCGGATTTTCAGTCCGCTGCTCTACCAACTGAGCTACCTAGCCTTGGGGGCGGGAATATACAGGTACCCCGCTGCCGGATCTAGACTGGAGCCGCGAATCGCGGCGCCCTAACCCAAAGCCTCACCGGCGGTTGGGTTGGCGCCAAGCGTGCCTGGCGGGACTGCTTGGCACGGAGCCGGGCTCCGCCTGATCTTTCGGCATGCGCCTTATTCGCCGCTTCGTTCTCGTATTGCTCCTCGCCGCGGCAGTTGCCGCCCGCTCTGCAAGCGCCCAACGAGCACCGGGCTCCGAGTCCGATCAACGCATCGTTCTCCTCTCGCTCGACGGCTTTCGCTGGGATTACCTCGACCGCCCGGAAGCCGTGAGCCTGCGTGCCCTCGCCGGCCGTGGCGTCCGGGCCGAGCGGATGATTCCGTCTTTTCCCACGAAGACATTCCCAAACCACTATACCATCGTCACCGGCCTCTATCCCGAACATCATGGCATCGTCGCCAACACCATGTGGGACTCGACGATCGGGCGCCGATTCACGATGAGCGACACCAGCACCGTCCGCGACGCTCGGTGGTGGGGCGGCGAGCCGATCTGGGTCACCGCCATCCGCCAAGGCCGGAAGAGCGCCGCGATGTTCTGGCCCGGCTCCGAGGCGCCGATCGGAGGGATCCTGCCAACCTACTACCGGCGGTACGACGGCGCGGTGCCTAACGTGGACCGGGTGAGGCAGGTCCTCGCGTGGCTCACCCTCCCGAAGGACCGGGCCCCCGTCATCGTCACGCTCTACATGAGCGACGTCGACGGCGCCGGTCACCAGTTCGGCCCGGACGCACCCCAAACCTCCGCAGCAATAGCGAGAGTGGATCAGGCCGTCGGTGTCCTCGCCCGGGGGCTCGATTCGCTCGGCTTGGCGGGGTCGGTGAACGTCATCGTGGTGGCGGATCACGGGATGACCGCCGTCAGCCGAGATCGCTCGATCTATCTCGACGACTACATCGAGCTCAGCACCATCGACGTGGTCGACTGGACGCCGGTGGGCGCGATCATCCCGAAGCCGGGGCATGAAGCGGAGGTCTACGAGCGGCTCCGCGGAAAGAATCCTCACTTGGCGGTCTACCGTAAGCGCGATGTGCCGGCGCGTTTCCACTTCAACGCCCACCCACGCATCACCCCGCTCGTCCTGATCGCCGACGAAGGCTGGTCGATCACGTCCCACGCCCGCCAGCCTGTCGACGGAGGCGCCCACGGCTACGACAACGCGCTTCCTTCGATGGGCGCGCTGTTCGCGGCGGCGGGGCCGGCATTCAAGAGGGGACTGGTGGTTCCACCGTTCAGCAATGTCCATCTCTATGACTTGATGGCCGCC
>JBDTOH010000007.1:0-29949 GCA_039933355.1 Gemmatimonadota bacterium
CATCAACTCGCGGCCCCGCGCGTCGGTCCAGCCTGACTGGACTGGGCGATCGGCGTTAGGTCATTTGTGTCGGTAAATCACCCGTCCACGGGTCAAATCGTAGGGCGAGAGCACCACGCTCACCCGATCCCCCTCGAGCACGCGGATCTTGAATTTGCTCATCTTCCCGGCGGCATAGGCCAGGATCGTATGGCCATTCTCCAGAAGGACCCGGTAGTTTCGGTCCGGGAGCACCTCCTGGACTACCCCTTCCATCTCGATCCCTTCTTCCTTCGCCATCCAGGTGCCTCCCAAACGCGGTGGACTTCAAGCTCGATGAGAACCCCAATCTGCCTGTAGGAGGCGGCCGGGCACAAGGCGGTGGGGACAAGGGAACCCCTCGGGTTGGGGACTGGACTCGGCTGGAGTTGGATTCTGGGAGGTACAAGGCCCGCAGCTTCCGGATTGTTCGGCGTCCCCCGTCCCCTTCCTCTCTACCCAACCATACTCCTCAACTTTTCCACCTCCCGCTCCACCTCCTTCACGAGCCGCCCCATGTCCTGCTCGTCAAAGACAAGCTTTGCGCCCGCTTCCGCATAGAGCTCGGGGAGGTTGGCCGTGGCGCCCCGGGACAGGAAGCGACGATAGGCGGCCGTCGCCACGCCCTGATCGCGGCGCGCGTTGAGCCACACCTGCAACGCGCCCAGCTGGGCGATCCCATACTCGATGTAGTAGAACGGGTAGAGGAAAATATGAAGTTGGCGATACCACCGCGTCACCCGTTCCGCCTCGAGCCCCTTCCAATCGACGCCCCGCTCGAACCGGCCTCGGTTCTCGAGCCACGCTTGGTCGCGCGCCGCGGAGTCGCCGCCTTGCCCGCTCGTGTAGAGCCATTGTTGGAACGCATCCACCGACGCCACGTGCGTGAGCGTCGACACCACGTCCTCGAGATGCTCGAGCCGGGCGATGGCGGCGTCGCGCTCGCTCAGGTAGCCGTATGGCGGGCCAAGGAGCGGCGCCGATAAGAGCTCCATGGACATCGACGCGAGCTCCGCCGATTCCGCGGTCGGATAGCGCTGCCAGATCAGCGGCTGCGGCGCCGACGCCAGGGCATGGAACGCGTGCCCGGCCTCGTGCAGCAGCGTGGTGACATCCTCCATCACCCCGGAGGCGTTCATGAAGATGAACGGCCGTCCCCGGAAATGAAGCGTATCGCAGTAGCCGCCCGGCGCCTTCCCCTTGCGGCTCTCCAGGTCGAGCAGCTGCTCATCGATCAGGAGCTGGAACTGGCCGCCTAACACCGGATCGACGTGCTCGAAGATCCGCTGGGCTTTCTCCACCAGCTCGCGCGCGGTGCCGAAAGGCTTGAGCGCCTCGTCCCGGTAGATCGGCGCCCCGAGGTCCCACGGGCGGACCGAGCCGAGACCGAGCCGATCCCGGCGCTCCTCGTACATCGCCGCGAGCACCGGCGGGACCAGGGCGGCCGCCGCCGCGTGGAATCGCGCGGTGTCGGCGGGGGTGTAGTCGAAGCGGTACTTGGCGGCAAAGCTGTAGAGCTGGAAGTCGGGAAAGTCCGCGTTCTTCGCGACGGTCTGACGGCGGGTGAACTGCTCGTCGAAGAGCGACGCGAGCTCCGGTTGCGCGGCGCGGTACGGGCCGACGACGGCGCGAAAGGCCCGCTCGCGAATCGACCGATCCCGGCTCTGTAGAAACGGCGCGAGCTGCGGCAGCGGCTTCTGCTCTCCGTCCCACTCGGCGAGGAAGCCGCCGGTGATCCGCTGATACCGGGTGCTGAGCTCCTCGAGCTCGGAGAACACCGGTACGCTCTCCGCCCGGAAGATCTCGATCGAGCGGCGGAACCGCGCGAGCATGGTCTCGAGGCCGGGCCGGCTGTAGCCCAAACGGACGATTCGCTCCGCCAGCCTAACGCTCCGCTCCTCGGCCTTGGGGGCGATGTCGACGGAGAAGCGGAGATGAGCCGCTTCCTTCGCGGCGTCGGCGGTGTCGCAGGTGTAGGCGATCATCGCGCTCGAGATCGCCTCCGTGACGATCTCTTCGAACCGCGACCAGTCCGCGAGCCAGGACTCGGCCGTTTCAGTGGTGAGCGGGCGGGCTTCGAGCTCGTCGAAGACGGGTTCGAGGTCGGCCCAGGACGCAGCGGCGAGGTCGGCGGGAGCGGTCGGCCAGGTCACGTTAGGCACTTTCGGCCTTGGGCTCCGCGACGGGAGCAGGTAGCCGGAAGGCGAGCACGCCGACCCCGGCGACGACTGCCGCGGCGAGAAAGAACGGCATGCCGGAACCGTAGCGCTGGAAGGCCATGGTCGCCAGAATGGGCGAAATGACGCGGGCTACGCCGGCGAAGGTCTGCGCCACACCCATGGTGGTCCCCAGCTCGGCATGCTCGGTCGCCCGGGTCATCAGCGCCGTCGTCGCCGGAAAGAGCAACGCTGTCCCGATCGGGACCAGTGGAATAACCAGCGCCAGCAGCCAGAGCTGGTGCGCCAGCGGGTAAAGCACCAGCCCGACCGTCAGCAGGATCGTCCCGGCCCGCATCGCTCCCATCTCGCCGATCTTCCTCACGATTGGCCCGAGGAGAAGCGACCGCATGACCAGCGACAGCAGGCCGACGTAGAAGAAAAAGTAGCCGATCGTCTTCTCGGTCACTCCGAACTCCTTGCCGAGAAAGAGAGCGAGGACCGCGGTCATCGCGGTGAAGCCGAGCATTCCCGCGCCGTAGATCCAGATCAGTCTCGGCACCGGGCTTCGCGGCTGTTTGATGACCATCGCGATCGACTCGAAGATCGGCACCCGGCGCCGAATCGGGCCGCCGGTCGCCGGTTTCCGGGATTCGGGAAGCCACTTCCAGGCAAACATCACGTTGAGCAGGCAGAGCGCCGCCGCCACGATCCCCGGGGCTTCGGGTCCGAGGCCATGGGCCAGGGACCCGATGACCGGACCGAGCATGACCCCGAGGGAAGTGGCTGCCGAGAGCCAGCCTAACGCCTGGGCCCGGTGCTCCGGACCAACCGTGTCGGCGACATAGGCCTGAGCGACGCCGGTCGTCCCGCCGCCGGCGCCCTGGATGATTCGGGACGCGAACAGCAGCCACACCGCATGGGCAAATCCGAAGACCAAGTAGGCGCAAGCGGATGCGATCAATCCCACCAGGAGCGCCGGCCGCCGGCCATAGCGATCCGAGACCCGTCCCCAGACGGCCGAGAAGAGCAGCTGGGCGATCGAGTACGACGCGATGATCCAGCCGATCGTCTCGGGCGTGGCGTGGAGCCGCTGGGCGTAGAACGGCATCAGCGGCAACACCATCGCAAAGCCGATCATGTCGATGCATGCGGTCGCGATCAGCACGCTCAAGCGCTTGAGCTGGTCCGCTTTGGTGGCGAGGACGGGTGCGGTCACGCCGAATCGCTCCGAGCACCCGCCAGATAGAACACGAGACCGCCGATCGTCATCAACATGACTCCATAAGCCGCGGCAACGCCCACGTCCGACTGGCGCAGGCTCGCCAGGATCTCGAGCGAGATCGGCCGGGTGTCGTAGGTGTACAGCAAGATCGAGGTGACAAAATCTCCAAACGCCGTAACGAATGCCAGGCAACCGCCGGCGACGATCGCGGGCCGGAGCAGCGGCAAGGTCACCCGCCGGAACACTCCCCACCGGCCGACGCCCATCGTCTGCGCCGCCTCCTCCAGGCTCGGGTCGAGCTGGCGGACTCCCGCGAGAATTGCGCGGCCGGTGATCGGCAGATTCCGAACCAGATAGGCGATCGGCAGAATCGCCGGTGTGCCGATCAGCACGACGCGTCCAACCCACGGCGAGTTGACGCTGAACGCGGTCGCCAGGGCAATCGCGAACACCGTGGCCGGTACCGCCCACGGCAACGTCATGATACCCGTGAGCCATCCACCCAGCCTGACGCGGTGCCGCACCGCGAGCCACGACCCGCCGAGCGCGAGCCCGATCGCACCGAGGGTCGCAACGGTCGCCATCCACCCGCTGTTGAGGATCGGGCCCAGCCGAAGGGGGTCACGGAGCAGCGTAACGTAATTGTGAAGCGAGTATACCGGCGGGATCGGCTCGATCGTCCACGTCCCCCGCGGCACCAGCGACACCACGACCAACGTGAGCGCCGGAGCGGCGAGCCAGAGCGCGGCCGCCCAACCCGCCACCGTCAAGCCGATCTGCGCCAGCCGGCTTCGCGACGGCGCCGGCGCCGGCGCGACCCCCTTCCCCACCATCGGAACCGTCGTCTTCCGCTCCGCGCGGCGGAGGAGCCCGAGCGCTCCGAGCGCGAGCAGCGTGAGGGAGAGCGTCTCCACCATGGCCAGCCGGTCATCGCCGTTGAGCTTGGTGGTGAAGATCTGGGTCGGCATCACCCGAAAATTTCCCCCGAACAGATAGGGCGCGCTGAACGAAGCGAGCGAAGTCATGAATACGAGCAGCGAGGCGCCGACCAGACTCGACCGGAGCAGCGGAACCACCACCCGCCGGAAGGTCCTCCACCGCCCGGCACCTAACGACGCCGCCGCCTCGTAGACCGACCCGTCGAGCCGGGCAAGGCCGGCCCGGGCGAACAGGAAGAAATACACGTACATCGTCGAGACGTGGACCAGCAGCACCGCCGCGGAACCCTGCAGCCGCCACGGCGCCTCCTCGAGGCCGGTGACGGCCTGAACCAGCCGGGCCGCGAAGCCGGTCTCGCCGTAGA
This sequence comes from Gemmatimonadota bacterium, assembly GCA_039933355.1. Classification (GTDB taxonomy): domain Bacteria; phylum Gemmatimonadota; class Gemmatimonadetes; order Gemmatimonadales; family GWC2-71-9; genus SHZU01. Next base: position 4,703 of record JBDTOH010000007.1, read on the forward strand.
GGAAGAGAAAGGCGAGCACGCCGACCAGCGGCGGGAGCACCGCCGGGATCGAGAGGAGGGCGACCACGATGCGACTCCCGGGAAACCGAACCCGCGCCGTGAGCAGCGCGAGCGGCACCCCGATCACCGCCGACCCGACCACCGACGCCACTGAAAGCCACAGGCTCGACCAGAGCGCGCGCCATTCCCGCGGCTCAGCCAGGAACTGCCGGATCCCCACCGCCGACCAGCCGTGCCCGTCACGGAGCGCCTCGATCAGCACGAAGGTGAGCGGCAGAATCACCAGCCACGCCAAGAGCGCGAGCATGCCTGCCGCCGCCCAGTCCGCACCTCGTCGTTTCACTCAGCGCTGCTCCGGAAAGAGAAAGAGCCCCCGCCCAGTCGGCACGAGCCCGACCGTGGTGCCCGGGGCCCCGGAGTCATACGGCGCCAACACTTCGACTTCGGCAGCGCCGACCCGCACGACGAGCAGCGCCGTGGCGCCGAGGAATCGGCGTTCGACGATCTCGCCGGTGAGCGGCGCCGCGCCGGCCGCTGCCAGGTGAAAAGCCTCCGGCCGGGCATAGAGTGTGAGCGGGCCGCGCGGCCAATCGCCGACCGGGACGCGAAGCGGCTCGGCGCCGGGCGAAAGCCGCACCAGGCCGACGCCGCCTTCGATCCCGACGACCTCCGCGGGGACCGGCGTGGCCCGTCCGATGAACGTGGCGACGAAGGGGGAGGCCGGAGTGTGGTAGAGCTCTTCCGGCGGTCCCCATTGCTCGAGCAGCCCGCGGTTGAGCAGCGCAATCCGATCGGCCAGATCGAACGCCTCCTCCTGTTCGTGGGTCACGAGCACCGTCGTGATTCCGATCCGCCGGATCAGCGTCCGGAGCTCGCGCCGGGTCCGTTCGCGGAGGCTGGGGTCGAGGTTGGAGAGCGGCTCATCGAGCAGCAACACCCGCGGCTCGGGGGCCAGCGCGCGAGCCAACGCGACCCGCTGCTGCTGACCGCCCGACAGCTCGGCCACGGCCCGGCGCTCGGTTCCGACCAGGTCCACCGCGGCGAGCGCCTCGCGAACCCGGCGGTCCCGCTCGGCTTTCGTTAGGCGCCGGCCGTCGAGCCCGAAGGCGATGTTGCCGCCGACATCGAGATGCGGGAACAGCGCGTAGTGCTGAAACACCATTCCGAAGCGGCGCACCACGGGCGGCATCGCCGCGACATCCTCGCCGTCGACGACGATCCGGCCGCTGTCGGGCGATTCAAACCCGGCGAGCAGCCGGAGGGTCGTCGTCTTGCCGGAGCCGCTCGGCCCGAGCAGCGCGACAATCTCGTTCCGGTCGATCGACAGCGTAAGGCCGGTGACGCCGCCGCCGCCCTCGAAGCGGCGAGTTAGGCCTTCCAATCGCACGAATGGTGTTGCGGTCACTTGGAAGCGACTCGTTTCTTACCGGTTCCGCGGACGTGCTGGTCCCAATACGTCATCCAGGAGGATCCGTCGCGGGTGAGCCTGGGCCAATCCATCGGGACGATTTTCATCTCTCGCTCCACGTCGGCGACCCAGGCCGGGACTTCCTTCGGCGGCAGGTCGAGCCGAGCCGGAAGCCGAAAGACCTCGCGCGCCGCGAGGAGCTGCCCCTCTAGGGAGCCAACGTAATCGATGAACGCCTTGGCGGCTTCCGGCTGCTTGCTCCCCCGAACCAGGCCGATCGCATCGTCGATCACCACCGTTCCACTCTTCGGAAAGACGTAGCCTAACGGGAGACCTCTCTTCCGGTCGATCAGGACGTCCGGCAGGTCCCAGAGCGTGACCAAACCCTCGCGGCGGCCCAGCCGCTCGGTCAGAATCGCCGGGTTGAGCGCGTAGGCCTTGGTTTGACCATCGAGCGCGCGAAGATAGGCCCATCCGCGGGTCGTGTCGCCGGTCGCGCGAATGCTTTGGACGAGCACCAGACCCCAGATCGCCCGCATGGTTCCGCTGGCCACGGGATCGCGAATCAGCACCTTGTCGCGCCACTTCGGGTCGAGCATGTCGTCCCAGTCCCGCGGCGCCGTCTCGGGCGTGAGCACGTCGCTGTTGAATCCGATGACGGCCGGCGTGCGATAGGCCGGGTAATACAGGTCGGCCGGTCCCAAGCCCTCGGGCCCCACGTGATCGGCCCAGGCCGGCCGGTAGGGCGCCAGCAACGAGTCCCGCACCCCGAGATCGAACGTCGTCGTGGGACCGCCGAACCAGACGTCTGCTTGAGGATTGGCCCGCTCCGAGCGAATCCGGTCGAGCACTTCCTGGCTGCCCATATCGAGCCACCGAACGTCGATGTCGGGATGGAGCGCCTCGAAGGCCCGTTCGATCAGCTCGAGCTGATCGCGGCCGTGGGGCGAGTAGACCAACATCCGGGTTCGCCCGTCGCCCCGGCAGGACGCCGTTAGGCAGGCCGCGGCCAGGACCACTGTCCGGCCCGCCGAACGCCACCCGCCGGCCGCCCGGCCGCGGTCAGGGCACCACGGCACGCGACTTGAGATCCAGCAGATTCAGGAAGAGCCGAAATGCTCCCGGCACACCGGCCGGAAGCTGGCGGAAGAAGCTGAGGCCGGTGTACACGTATGTTCCCTTGCCCACCGCCGCGACGAGCAGCTCGCCCTGGAGCGGAGGCGAACCCGGATCCGCCATCTCGAGAATCGGCGTGTAGATCTTGTCCCAGGTGTGCGCGAAGTAGAGACCCCGCTCCTGAACCCAGCCGTCCCAATCGGCGCCGGTGATCTTGTTCGGCCCGAGCAGAATTGGATCGTTAGGCCGGAGGACCGTGACCGGCGCGGTCTCGTCCGTCACCCGGTCGTGCTGCGGCGCCACGGTGAGCGATGCGGGAGCGTAGTTCCCGAAAAAGAACGGCTGCTGCTGATACTGCACGACGAGGTGACCGCCGCGCCGCACGTATTCGAGCAGTCGGGTGTTGTTCTCGAGCAGCGCCGGGTCGGTCTCGTACGCTCGGCTCCCGACTATGATCACGTCATAACGACCGAGCTCCGCGCGTTCGAGCGCGAGCGGATCGAGCAGCTCGACCGGCAAGCCGACATTTGCGAGCGCCTCGGGCACCCGATCCGCGGCTCCCCTGATGTAGCCGATCCGACGACCGGCCGGGAACGACACCGGAGCCGCGTGCACTCCGCTCGTGGCCGCCACGACGTAGCCGCTCGGGCGGATGTGCGGGTAGTCGACCGTGATGACCCCTTGCTCGTACCGCTGTCCGGCGGCGTCCTTTGCCACCGCCCGAATCGTATAGCTGCCCGGTGCCAGCCCCTTCGGAGCCGCCACGTCGAACGTGACGCTCTCCCGCTCATCCGGCCTGCTGAGCTCGAACGTCTGCGGGTTAACCGCAGGCCATCCGGCCGGCAGCTCGAGCTGAACCGAGCCGCGGGTGGTATCCCGCCCCGCATGCTGGAGTGTGACCGTGAACTTTTGCGGCTGCGACACGCTCGTCGGCCAGACCTTTACCCCCGGATCGAGCTTGACATCGACCCGTGGCAGGACCGTCAGCGGACGGCGAATTTCGCCGATCGCCTGATCCCGATACCGCCAGAACACCTCGCGGGTCACCGTGACCGGCTCACCCGAGGCGGGAGTAAGCGTGAAGGCAGCCTGCACCAGTGGCGGGTCGAACGGGTCGCCCCAGATCTCCGGTGAGCCGGTCCACTGGTAGAGAGCGCCGATCCGGGGCCGAGCGAGGAAGTACGGAGTCGTGAGCGGCGCGTCCGGGGCGACGACGACATCGACCGAGCAGTGGTCGACCGAGCCCGGGGCGATCGCGCGGACCTGATCGAGACAAGCACTCTTCACCTCCCAGCCGAGCGGCGCAAGCAGGGCAACCCGCGAGCGGACCGAGTCGCGTCCCGCGTTCCAGACCGAGAGCCTGAGCTTCGCCTTGCCGCCGCGGACCAGCCTTCCTTCGTCGGCAATGCCGTCCACGATGACGCTGGCACTGATCGCGCGGGCCTCGGAGCGACGCAAGCGCTGGTCTTTCGACTCGATTGTCCCTCCATCGGCCGCGGCCGCCGACGTGTCGATCCCCGCGAACAGCGCCGCCCCCTTGCCGGTTCTGTCGTCGATAAGAGCAAGCCGGATCGTACTCGGCCCGATCTCCTGGAGCACTCCCATGTCCTGAGAGCGATGGAGGCTGCGACCTCGCATCGCGATCTGGCGGTACGATTGCCCGATGTCGGGATCGAGGAAACCACCCTCGAGCGCCGTCGAGCTGCCGGTCGTGTCGAAGCGGGCCGAGCGATACAGCTTCTGCGGGGTCCACGGGGCCAGCCCCTCGTCGCGGAGCTCCGGGAAGCGAGTCGGGTCGCCGGCAACTTTGAACGCCTCCTGCGCGGCCCAGCCGGCCATCTGGTGCTGTCCGTGACCATCCCGCGGAGTGCCCGAGAAGATCGAGACCATCACCTGCGGGTGAAATCGCCGGATGATCCGCACCACGTCCTTGAGCACCGAGTCGCGGGGCCAGAAGCGCGCGGTTTCCTCCACCGTCTTCGAGAATCCGAAGTCGAAGGCCCGGGTGAAGTACTGCCGGCCGCCGTCGAGCCTCCGAGCCGCCAGAAGCTCTTCCGAGCGGAGCAAGCCTAACGCTTCGCCCAGCTCTACGCCGATCAGGTTTTGACCTCCCTCGCCTCGGCTGAGCGAGAGGTAGGCAGTCTCCGCTCCCTCGTGCCGAACCAGGTACGTGATCAGCTCGGTGTCCTCGTCGTCCGGATGGGCGGCAACCATGAGGACCCGCTTGGTATGGCCCACCATCCGGAGCGACTGGGCCAATGCGCCCGCGCCGCCGGTCGAAGGCCCGACGATCTGGGCCCGCAGCGCAACCAAAGGAGCCCCGATCAGGACTCCCGCGGCGAATCCCATTCGGATGCGCCGGTGTACCAGCGAGCGACCCATAGCGCCTTATTCTTGTGAAGTCGGCGGAGGTTCTTCCTCGTCGTCCTGATCCGTCGACGACGAGGCCGACCGCGGTGCCCGACGGCCGAGAACGAAGGCCCCGATGAACGACAGCAGGGCAATGACCAGAAGAACTTCTCCAACCGCCTGCGGGAGGACTCCGTAGAGCAGGATCAGCATGCCCATCGAAACCGTGACGGTACCCGTTGCCCGCAACACTTCGTCGAAATTCTGCCAACCGGTCTGACGCCCCCAGTATAACGACGACCAAATGCCCAGCACCCCGAGCAGCAGGATCCCGTACCAGATCATGATCCAGTAGCTCCTGCCGATGATCATGGTCTTTCGCCTAATCCGGTCTCGCAGCCGGTCCGTCCCGGCAACGCGGGCATGGACAGGCTTCGAGGAGCCGTTCGAAGGTGAAGATCCCCATCGCGTGGCCGTCGCTGAACGTTAGCCGCAGCCCGTACGCGCCGACCAATCCGACGGCCGTACGCTGACGATTTGCCGGAATCCGCTCCGGATCGAGCCGCGGCCGACCGGACATCTCTTCGACGCATTCAGCGCACGGACAGGCCAGACGAAGGGCGCGAGCCGGAAACACCGACCGATGGCCTGCGCTATCCCAATCGACTTCCAAAGCGTCATCCCGCCGGGTAATCTCAACCGGGATAACCGTCGCTTTCGGCACCTTGCTCGCCTCGACTCTCGCCCAGTTCGGCGGTCACTTATCTTAAAGTGTGTTCTACACTAGCCCCGGAATAACCTGACGATGACCGCGCCCAACCCCTTCGGCACTCGCGCCGTCCTCCCTCTCGGAGCCGACCGCGCCACCATTTTCAGCCTTCCCGCGCTCGAGCGCCAGGGGGTGGCCCGGCTCGACCGGCTGCCCATCTCGATCCGGGTCCTCCTCGAGAACTCGCTGCGCCATGCCGGCCACGGGTTCGTCACGGACGAGCACGTGCTCCAATTGGCCAACTGGAAAGCCAACCCGCCGGACCGCCGCGAGGTTCCCTTCATGCCGGCCCGCGTCGTCCTTCAAGACTTCACCGGCGTCCCGTGCGTCGTCGACTTGGCGGCGATGCGGGATGCCATGGCTCGTATGGGGGGTGATCCGGAGAAGATCAACCCGGTCGTGCCCAGCGACTTGGTGATCGACCATTCCGTTCAAGTGGACCATTACGGAACCGCTGAGGCATTCCGTCAGAACGTTGCGCTGGAATTTGAGCGCAACGCCGAACGCTATCAACTCCTCAAGTTTGCGCAACGTGCGTTCCGGAACTTTCGGGTGGTTCCGCCGGGAACCGGCATCGTCCATCAGGTCAACCTAGAATACCTCGCTCAAGTGGTTCAGCTCCGCGACCAATACGGCGAGCTGACCGCCTATCCGGACACCCTCGTCGGCACCGACTCCCACACCACCATGATCAACGGCTTGGGCGTGCTTGGCTGGGGTGTCGGCGGCATCGAGGCCGAAGCCGTGATGCTCGGCCAGCCCTATTTCATGTTGATGCCCGATGTGATCGGCATGAAGCTAGTCGGCGCGCTCCCGGTTGGGACCACCGCCACCGATCTCGTGCTCACCATCACCCAGATCCTTCGCAAGCACGGCGTGGTCGACAAGTTCGTCGAATTCTACGGGCCAGGCCTCTCGGCCTTAGGTCTCGCCGACCGCGCAACCATTGCGAACATGGCGCCCGAGTACGGCGCCACGATGGGCTTCTTCCCGGTGGATTCCGAGACGGTCGACTACCTCCGCCGCACCGGTCGCCCCGCGGACGTGTGCGAGCGGGTCGAGCGCTACGCGAAGGAGCAGGGCCTCTTCCGCACCGATTCGACGCCTGACCCCGAGTTCACCGCGGCGCTCACCCTCGACCTCAACACGATCGTCCCGAGTCTTGCCGGCCCGAAGCGGCCGCAGGACCTTGTGCAGCTCTCGGGGCTCAAGCAGAACTTCATCAGTAACCTCGGATCGTTGATCCCACCGAGCGCACCGGCGGCCCGCCGGGAGCTTGCGGAGGCCACGTATTCCCGGTGGACCAACGAGGGAGGGGGGGCGGGGGCCGCGATCGCCCTCGAACCCCCGCCCGCGGTGGACTGCGACCTCGACGGCACGCGGTTCGATCTCCGGGACGGCTCGGTCGTGATCGCAGCCATCACCAGCTGCACGAATACCTCGAACCCGTCGGTCATGATCGCCGCCGGCCTGCTGGCGAAGAAGGCAGTCGAGCGCGGACTCATGTCGAAGCCGTGGGTCAAGACCAGCATGGCTCCGGGCTCGCGCGTCGTCACGGACTACATGAACAACGCCGGCCTGCAGACTTACCTCGACCAGTTGGGGTTCCAGACGGTGGGGTATGGCTGCACGACCTGCATTGGGAACAGCGGGCCGCTGCGAGAGCCGATCTCCGACGCCATCGAAAAGCATCACCTGGTCACCGCGGCGGTCCTGAGCGGGAACCGCAACTTCGAAGCGCGAGTGCATCCGCTCGTCCGAGCGAACTACCTCGCCTCGCCTCCCCTGGTCGTCGCCTTCGCGCTCGCGGGCCGGGTCGACTTCGACGCGACCGCCGAGCCGCTCGGAATGGACAAGGAGGGAAAGCCCGTCTTCCTCGAAGACATCTGGCCGAGCGCTGAAGAGGTTCGCAGCACGATGCTCGCGGCCCTCAGCCCCGACCTCTTCGTGAAGCAGTACAGCGCCGTGTTCGAGGGGGGACCGGAGTGGCAGGCGCTGGAAGTCCCCGGCGGCAGCCGATTCGCGTGGAACAAAGGCTCCACGTACGTCCAGGAGCCTCCGTTCTTCATCGACCTGCCGAAGATCCCCGGCGACTACAGCGACGTCGTAAGCGCCCGCGTCCTGGCCTCTCTGGGTGATTCGGTCACCACCGATCATATCTCACCTGCCGGCTCCATCCCGAAGAACGGGCCGGCTGCCAAGTACCTCCTCGAGCATGGCGTCCAGCCAGCCGACTGGAACACCTTCGGAGCCCGCCGCGGCAACCACGAAGTGATGATGCGAGGAACCTTCGGGAACGTCCGGATCAAGAACCGGCTCGTGCCCGAAAGGGAAGGCAACTGGACGATCGACTTCGACACCGGCGAGGTCCTGTCGATCTACGACGCGGCGATGCGTTACATGAAACGGGGGACTCCGCTGATCATCCTGGCCGGCAAAGAATACGGAACTGGATCGAGCCGCGATTGGGCCGCGAAGGGAACCACGTTGCTCGGCGTGACCGCGGTAATCACGGAGAGCTACGAGCGGATCCACCGCAGCAACCTGGTTGGAATGGGAGTTCTTCCGCTCTGTTTCGAGGCTGGGGAGACCCGGGAGACCCTCGGGCTTACCGGGCAGGAGACCTACACGATCGAGGGCGTCAAGGGAGGCCCTGCCCCGGCCGGGCGCGTCACCGTCCGCGCTCGAGCCGCTGACGGCACCGAAAAGGTCTTCAAGGCGGTGATCCGGCTCAACTCACCGGTCGAAGTCGAGTACTACCGACACGGCGGGATCCTTCCGCGTGTCCTCCGGATGTTCATGGGCCTCTAGACAACTATGAACGAATCTCAACGAATCGCCGACCAGATGCGCGCGGCTTTTGATGGAGACACTTGGTCCGGACGCTCGATCCGAGCCATCGTCGAAGACCTGACTGCGGCGCGAGCAGCCGCGCGCCCAGTCGCGGGGGCGCACAGCGCGTGGGAGCTTCTCCTGCATATCAAAACCTGGCTGATCGCTGGGCGGCGGCGGCTCGACGGCGAGGCGTACAGCCCGTCGAATGAGCAGAATTTTCCCACCGTCACCGATCAGAGCGAGGCTGCTTGGCGGCAGGCCTGGACCGACACCGAGCGAGAGTACCGCGGCCTGGCGGATGCGATCGAAGGGCTCCCGGATGCGCGCCTCGACGATATCGTCCCTGGGCGAACGTATTCGGTGTATCACCTCGGCCACGGCCTGATCCAGCACTCGTTGTATCATGCGGGGCAGATAGCGCTCCTGGCCAAGGCGGGGTAACCGCGTCGGCGGGAAGTAAAAAAGCCCCGGCAACGTGCCGGGGCTTTTCGTTTGACGGCCCGAGAGCGTTAAGCCACCAAGTCCTTCAGTCGCTCACCAGTCTCGCCCTCCCGGAGTCGGAGCAGAGCGCGGTCTCGCAGTTGACGAATCCGCTCCCGGGTGACTCCCATCATTCGCCCGATCTCTTCAAGCGTCCGGCTGTTGCCGTCCTCGAGACCGAAATACAGCCGCAGGACCTTAGCGTCTCGGGGCGGCAACGTCGCCAAGGCCGCCTCGATGTCCTGAGTCTGGCTGTTGGCCATGGTGCTCGAATCAGTGCCTTCCTGATCCGTCGCCGCGAACCGCTCCATCCGCTCGTTGCCGTCGCCATCCCGGGTGGGATGATCGAGGCGGACCGCCTCTGAATTGAGGGCGGACAGGCTCCGAACCGCCTCGGGAGTCAGACCGGTTGCCCGGGCAAGCTCCTCGGTGGTGGGCATCCGGCTCAGGCGCTCCTTCAGGAGCGTCGTGGTCCGGCCGAGGCGGCTCAAATCCGCCGTTCGATTGAGCGGTACCCGAACCGGGCGGCCGTGCCGAGCAATGGCGGCCTGGACTGCCTGACGAATCCACCATACCGCGTAGGAAATAAACTTGACGCCTCGGTCTGGGTCGAATTTTCGAGCGGCCGTCATCAACCCGAGATTGCCTTCGCCGATCAAGTCGACGAGGGGCACTCCCCGATTCTGGAACTTCTTGGCCACCGAAACGACGAACCGCACGTTGTGACGAGCGAGTCTTTCCTGCGCAGCGACATTACCCCGAAAAGCCTTTCGAGCCAGCTCCATCTCCTCTTCCCGGTTGAGAAGGGGGACGCGGCTGATCTCGTCCAAGTACAAATCGAGGCTCTCACGGCCTTCGTCGACGGCACGAGCAATTTGTGCCGGACGGACCGCGTTACGCCGCTTCGCACGAGGAAGTGCCACTGTGTAACCTCCAGTTTGGAACTAGCTCCTGAAACGATGGAACGTTTCCCAAAAACGCTCCCCCTTCAGGCGCGACAATATAGCACGTAAGCGCATAAAAATCAACAATTTAGGTAAATAGGCCCGGGATATGGGTTTGCACTGTTACCTCAAAACCGACCTCACCTATCGGGAATACGCACCGAGTGGATAAACGGTTTCCAGCCCAGTTGGAATGAAGGTCTTTAGGCCCTATGGGCCGAGCCTGCTTCAGCCGATTCGAATGTCGTCGTCGCCACCGAACCAATGGAGACCCCCCGCGTCGAGCGAAAACGGCAACTCCTCCGACGGCCTGAACGCTCGATACCCCACCACCCGCGCCGTCACCGGCACGCCCCTGACATCGAGGCTGACCAATGTTTCGTTCCCGAGCGGCTCGACATCCCCCACCCGCCCCATCCAAGACGAAGGCGAGGCTTCGAGGAGCACAGCTTCTGGTCGGAAACCGAGCGTCAGCGCAGTACTCTGCAGCCGTTCCGCAATTGACCGAGGAATGTCCACCTTGAAGTCGGCGCCGTCGGCTTTGAACCAGGCAGTCCCTTCCGTCCTAACGACGCTCCCTCGAACCAGGTTCATTGGCGGACTTCCCAGAAAGCCGGCGACGAAGACGTTCGCCGGCCGGGTGTAGACCTCCATGGGCGTATCGACCTGCTGAACCTTGCCGTCCTTCATGACCACAATCCGATCACCTAACGTCATCGCCTCCATCTGATCATGGGTGACGTAGACGGTCGTGGTTTTGAGCCGCTGATGCAGGCGGGCGAGGTCGCGCCTCGTTTGGACGCGGAGCTTCGCGTCGAGGTTGGAGAGCGGCTCATCGAACAGGAATACTGCCGGGTCGCGCACGATCGCGCGGCCCACCGCGACCCGCTGCCGTTGCCCGCCCGAAAGTTGCCGTGGCGTCCGTTCGAGCAGCGAGTCGATCTCCAGCATCGCCGCTGCCTCCCGAACCCGTTCGACGACCTTGTCTTTGGGAACTTTCCGGAGCTCGAGCGCAAAGGCCAGATTCTCGAACACCGTCATGTGGGGATAAAGCGCGTAGTTCTGGAAGACCATCGCGACGTCGCGGTCACGCGGGGCGACCCCGTTCACGACCCGGTCGCCGATCGTGAGCGTCCCCGCCGTCAGCTCTTCCAACCCGGCGATCATCCTGAGAACCGTGCTTTTCCCGCACCCGGACGGGCCAACCAGGACAACGAACTCGCCGTCGGCGATGTCGAGGTCAAAGCCGTGGACGGCGACGTGAGCTCGGCCGTGTTCCCCGTTGTATATCTTTCGAATACCTGCGAGTCTCACCCGAGCCATCGGACCTTCCGATCATCATGCCGGCAAGCCATCAGTTTCCTGAGAACTTCCTCTGGGGCGCGGCGACGTCCGCCTACCAGATCGAGGGGTCCCCGACCGCGGACGGGGCGGGCCCGAGCATCTGGCACCGGTTCAGCCAGGTCCCCGGCGCCATCGCCAACGGCGACACTGGAGACGTGGCCTGCGACCACTACCGCCGGCATCGCGAAGACGTGACGCTCATGGCTGAGCTTGGCCTCAACGCGTATCGCTTCAGCATCTCGTGGAGCCGCGTTCTCCCCGCCGGACGCGGGGCCGTCAACCAGAAGGGCCTCGGCTTCTACGACCGGCTGGTCGACGCCCTTCTCGAGCACGGCATCCAGCCCTCGGCCACGCTCTTTCACTGGGACCTGCCCGCCCTGCTCGACGACGAGGGCGGCTGGCTGAACCGCGACAGCGCCGCCTGGTTCGCCGACTATGCCGACGTCGTCGTACGACGCCTTGGTGACCGGGTCGCGATGTGGGCGACGCTGAACGAGCCGTGGGTCGTGGTGGACGGCGGCTATCTCACCGGCGTGCTCGCCACAGCACGGCGGAGGTGGCACCGGCCAGCCACAATCTGCTCCGGGCGCACGGGATGGGCGTCGACGCGATTCGGGCCGCAGGCGGGCGCCAAGCCGGCTTGGTCGTCAATATCGAGCCCAAGTACGCCGAGACCGACCGCGCGGCCGATCGAGCCGCGACCAACCGGGCGGACGCCTACATGAACCGCCAATACCTCGATCCCGTCTTCTTCGGCCGGTACCCCGACGAGATGAAGGAGATGTTCGGAGCCGAGTGGCCCGACTTCCCCGAGGCGGACTTCGACCTCATCCGCAGCCCGATCGACTTCCTCGGCATCAACTACTACACCCGCGCTGTGGTCCGCGACGATCCAGCAGCCCCGCCGGTCAGGGCCGCCAAGATCGCTCAGACCGACCGCCCGCACAGTGCGACCGACTGGGAAGTCTATCCCGCCGGCCTCACCGACGTGCTGACCTGGTTCACGGCGCGATACGGAACGATGCCGGTCTATGTCACCGAGAACGGCGCTGCGCTCCATGAGCCCGACGCGGTCGATGACGCGGTACTCGCCGATCCGTTCCGGGTCGACTACATCCACCAGCACCTCCTTGCGGTTCGGGCGGCGATCGAAGCGGGCGTTCCGGTCCGCGGTTACTTCGCCTGGTCGCTGCTCGACAACTTCGAATGGGCCCACGGCTATGCCAAGCGATTCGGCCTCTTTCACGTGGACTTCGCGAGCCAGAAGCGCACCTGGAAGGCGAGCGCTCGGTTCTATTCCCGCGTGATTCAGAGCCGGGGCGAGGCGCTCGACGCCTAACGAGCGTCTCGGTCCTCGGCGCGGATCTCCGGCGCCCAGCGAACCTCGACCCGGTGCCGCACGCTCTCCGGAGAAATCGGAATCTCGACCGCACCGTCCACGACCGGCAGCGACCCGCCGTCCACCTTGGCGCTCGGAGCAATCTCCCCATCGGCCGGACGGCGGACCCTGATTTCGTAGACAGCCTCGCTACCCGGCACGCGGTACGTGATGTCGTAGCCGGGCCACGACGACGGCAACCTCGGCTCGAGACGGATCCGGCGGCCGCCGACCACGCTGAAGCCGAGAAGCGACTCGAGCCCGACCCGATACATCCACCCTGCTGAGCCCGTGTACCAGGTCCAGCCGCCCCTGCCGACGTGCGGAGGTTCGCCGTAGACGTCGGCCGCGATCACGTAGGGCTCGACCTGATAGCGGGCCACCTGGTCCGGCGTGGTGGCATGGGTGATCGGGCTCAGCATCGCGAGAAGCTCGGCGGCGCGATCAGTCCGGCCGAGCTCGGCGAAGGCCCGCACGACCCAGAGCGCGCCGTGGGTGTACTGGCCGCCGTTCTCGCGCACGCCGGGGATGTAGCCTTTGATGTAACCCGGGTCGTGCGGGGTCTTGTCGAACGGAGGCGTGAGGAGGCGGATGATGCCGTCGGCGTCCGACACGAGATAGCGCTCGGCTGCGTCGAGGGCCTCTGCGGCGCGCTCGGGCGATGCCACCCGCGAGATCACGGCCCATGCTTGGGCGATCGCATCGATCCGGCACTCGTCGCTCTGGGCCGAGCCTAACGGTGTCCCATCGTCGTAGTAGGCCCGCCGGTACCAGCCGCCGTCCCAGCCGCCTTCGTCGAGCGCGGTTCGGAGCCGCGCGGTTGCCCCACGATAGCGAGCGGCCCGCTCCGCGTCGCCACGAGCGTCGCAGAGCAATACGAACCCGTCGAGCACGTGCACGAGAAAGAAGCCGAGCCAGACGCTTTCGCCCCGGCCGCCGCGACCGACCCGGTTCATGCCGTCGTTCCAGTCTCCGGATCCCATCAGCGGAAGCCCGTGGGTGCCGACCTCGAGCGACCGATCGATCGCGCGGCAGCAGTGCTCGAAGAGACTGCCGAGCTCACCCGACGCCTTGGGCAGGAGATAGGCCTCGTCTTCGGCCTCGGCCAAGAGCCGCGCGGTGAGATACCGGATCGGCTCGTCGAGAACGGCTCGGTCGCCGGTCGTGGCGACGTAGTACGCGGTGACGTAAGGAAGCCAGAGCAGGTCGTCCGAGAACCGGGTCCGGATTCCTTTGCCCTCCGGCGGATGCCACCAGTGGAGCACGTCTCCCTCGAGGAACTGATGAGCGGCATGAACGAGGATCTGGTCGCGGGTTCGCGCGGGCTCGAGATAGACCAGCGCGGCGCTGTCCTGGAGCTGATCGCGAAATCCGAACGCGCCGCCCGATTGGAAGAAGGCGGACCGGGCCCAGATCCGGCAGCTCGAATTCTGGTAGGTGAGCCACCCATTCATCATGAGGTCGATGGCGGAGACGGGCGTCTTGACCTGGATCCGCCCGAGCAGCGTCCGCCAGAAAGCCGTGACGTCGGTGAGCGCCGTGCGGCCGGCGGCCGGATCACGATAGCGCTCCACCAGCGCGCGGGCCGCCGTTAGGTTTTCCGCTTCGCCGAGCAGGATCGTGAATCCGGCCGAGGCACCCGCCGCGATGCTTGCCGTGAGCCGCGAGGCCGCACAGGGATCGCCGTGGAGGCTTGGGACCGCCAGGGCACCGCCCCGTTCGACCGCCAGCGGACTCGCAGGATCGCGATAGCGGCCCAGGAACGCTTCGCGATCGATGGTGTGGGTCGCAACGTCGATCCCATCGTCCGAGACGAGGACCGCGAACGCAACTCTCCCGGATTCCGCGCCCCGATTCCGATTCTCGGCGAAGATGACTCCGCCGTCGATCCGGGCGTCGATCGAGCGTGCCGTCTGCTCGCGCACACCGCCGAGAACCCATTCGAGATATGAGTAGACGGCGAGGTGCCGGACACCGGAGCCTCGGTTACGAATGGTTAGGCGGGTGATCTTGACCGGATCATCGGGCGGCACGAACAGCGTCACTTCATGCTCGAGATCGTCCCGCGAATGCGAGAACCGGCTGTACCCGAAGCCGTGGGCGACCTCATACACCCCGCTGTCGCGGACCGGCCCGGGCAGCGGCGACCAGTACCGGCCGGTCTCCTCGTCGCGAAGGTAGAGCGCTTCGCCGTGGGGATCGGAGACCGGATCGTTCTGCCACGGCGTCAGCCGGTTCTCGCGGCTGTTGAGCGTCCAGGTGGATCCGGCCCCCGCCTCGCTGACCAGGAACCCGGCCCGCTCGTTCGCGATCACGTTGATCCAGGGTACGGGAGGGCAGCGGCCATCTGCCGGGAGGCGAATGACGTACTCGGTCCCGTCCTCGGTGAACCCGCCGTAGCCGTTCTCGAACCGGAGCGGCGGATCGGCGGCGGCGGCGAGCACTCCGACCGGTGCCGCGTCGTCGGGGCGAACTTCTGGATCGGGCAGCTGAACCACGAGCGGCGATTCCGAAAGCGGGATGTTGCGGTCCAAGAGGAGATCGGCAAACCGGCCGAGCGCCTGCCAAGCTTCCTCGGGAAGGGCGCCCGCCTCGAGCGTCAGGCCCATGCTCGTTTCGGCGGCGAGCGGACCGATCAAGCGGTGGGCGGCGTCCGCCTGATCCGGCGCGACCCGCGCGACGAAATCGACGCGGAGCCCTTGCCTCCGCCAGAACGACGTGGCGGCGAGCCCGGCGCGGAGCACCGAGAGGTCGGCTCCCGCGCGGCCATCAGCCGCGCAGAGCAGAGCCGATGAGCCGACACCGAACCTGGCTCCGACGGCAATCCCGAGCGGCGGCACCAATCCAGGCTCCGGCCACCCGGCACCCACCGCGCTCCGGCACAGCAGCGCGCCGGTCAGGCGCGGCAGCGCCGATTCGAGCGGCTGACCGATCGCGAGGCTGTCGAGCAGCTCCCGAGCGCGGGACTCGGAGCGACCTAACGCGATCCGCCCGTCCGCCACGGTAGACGATTTCCGGATCGCCGCTTCGATCTCAGCCCGGCTCCCGCCGGCCGCGAGCGTCGTCAGGAGCACGGCCTTGGCGTTCGGGGCAAGATGGACCCGCCGCCGGAAGCACGTGACCGGATCGAGAACGCTGCCGACGGTCTTCGAGAGATTGTCCTCTTCGAGCGCGAATGGATTCGCCGGCGTCCGGTTCCGCCCGAGAAAGCGGGAGCGATCGGTCTCGAAGTCGAGGACGTCGTCCGCGCCGCCACCTTCGATCAGAAGCCGATGAGCCGCCCAGGCTTCGGGATCTTCGGCGGAGCGCGGGCGCCGCCGGACCAGCAGCGCCTGATCGAGCGCCGAGTATTCGGTCTCGAGGAACAGCTTGGAGAAGACCGGATGTGCTTCATGAGCCGGTCTGGGCGCCAGCACCGGCTCGACCCAGGTCGTGACCTCGAGCCACCGCGGGCTCCGGCCGAGATTCGTGAGCGTCAGGAGGCGCAGCTCGCAGTCGGCATCGGGATCGACTCCAACGAGGAGCTCGGTCTCGATCCCTTGGTCCTCGCGGGTCAGGGAAACCCGGCCGGGGCGGCTATCGAGCTGGTATCGCGCCGGGTGAGCCCGGGTCGGCTGGAAGCCGGCGGACCAAACGGTGTTCGCGTCGAGATCACGGAGATACACGAAGAAGCCGTCGGCGTCGGCGGTACGATCGGGCCGCCACCGGGTGACGCCCATCCCGCCCCACGCAGAGAATCCGCCGCCGGCCTCGGTGAGGCCGACCAGATAGCGCGAGTTTGAGAGTAGGTGAACCAGCATGGCGGTCAGTAATCGAAGGAAACGTCAACCGGAACCCGGTCGACCCGGACCAGCTCGCCGCCGGTCCAGGGCCGGCAGTCGGTATCGATGCAGACCTGGCGAGGCTGCGCCAGCCGCGGAGAAGCGACCCGGACACCGCCCTTGGGGACCGTGAAGCCGCCCTGCAACCGCACCCTAACCCGACCCGCCTCCGCCGTCATCGTGTACGACACCGGCCCCCACCAGGTCTGCAGCCGGGTCACGCGGACTCCTCGTCCCGTGAGCCAGCGCTCGTCCACGCCCGCTCCGACGACAAGCGCGCTGTCCGACTCGCGCTCGTAGGCGAACAGGTCAGCGGCGGAGCGGAGAAAATCGGAGGCGACCCACGTGTGGGGAAGATCGCCGATGAACTTCGGGGCGCGATGGTCGCGCCAGACGACTTCCGGCCATTGATGCCATGCGACGGGCTCCTGATCGGCGAGGTACCCGTTCAAGAGACGGAGCGCCTTCTCCTTCCAGCCTAACCGAACGAGCGCGCCGACGGCGCGGAGCTCATAGGGCGTGTAAGCGTCCCAACTCTTGGCGCCCGACGAGCGCCCTTCGACTTCGGTCCAGAAGCGTTCGAAGGTTCGTTCGAGGGCGTCGCGGGGAACGACGTCTCCGGCGTTGACCGGATCGAGTGCAATCGTCGTCGAGGTTGCGTCGAAGTCGCCGAGCTCCGCCGCGCCGGGGATGTAATCGATGCGATGCTCAGCCATCGAGGCGAGGATCGAGGCGTGGAGATCGGCGGCGAACTGGTCGCGGCTGTGGAGGATCTCGGTTAGGCGGCCTGGGGTTGGGGCGAGTGGTGGGTGAGGAGCCCGGGTTCGGTCTTCGCGGGCTAGATCCCCCGGGATGACAACCCCGGCTAAGAACGCAGCGTCCTTGAAGCCGCGAAGCGCGAAGAAGTCGTCCCAGTAGGAATAGGCCGGCTTCGCGGAGTAGCCCTCGTGGCTGATCGAGGGCGGGAGGAGGCCGAACAGCGTGCGGGAGTCGCCATTGGCGGCCGCGGTCCGAGTGCTCGAGCGGAGGGAATCGAGGTAGCGTATCGCGAGGTCAATCCTGGGCCACATCTCTCTTACCAGAGCGGAGTCGCCGGTGTGGCGGAAGTATTCCGCGACGAGAAAGACGAATTCACCGTGGCTGTCGTGTTCGGGCACCGGGTCGGCACCGCGATGGTCCACGCAGCAGGGCACCTTGCCGTTCGGGTATTGATACGGGGCGAACCAGCGGATGAAATCGCGGACGACGTCGGGATGACCGAAGCGAAGCAGCGCGGAAGACGTCAGGGCACCGTCGCGAATCCAGGACCGGGCATAGGAGCGGGAGCCCGGCTGAATCGCCGGCCCGTCGCGATTGATCAGGATGTACGCGATGCTGGCGCGAATGCTTTCCGTGATGGCCGTTCCGACGTCGGGCAGCTCGACACCACTTCGGGAGAGGACGTTGTCCCACGTGTCAGCCACGCCCCTCGCTACGACATCAGCGCCTCGCGAGGTGACGGTTGCGCGAGCAGTGAGCGGCAGGTCGAGCGTAACCCGGGCGCTATCACCCGGCCGGAGGTCCATAGGAAAGGCCATACCGGCAGAGGCGAGGCCGAGCGAGTCACGAGCGCTGCTTCCCGCGCTCGCAGCCCCCAATCCCCAGTTCCCGCTCCCGACCACATCGCCGCCGTCGAACCCCGCGACACTCACCCGGGCCGGGCGAGTCCGCGGAATGACCTGCGAAGTCCCATTCACGACGAGTGCACGACCGGTCCAGCGCAGTGAATCGATTCGGCCGACCCCGCCGGGCGAATTGAGGAACTGCCACGGCGGGTCGACCTGGAACGGCCGGGCGACGAGCCTGAGCTCGAGCCGCTCCCGAGCCGCGCCCGAATTGCGGACCTGATAGTCGAGCAGCAGCGCAGCAGCAGCGGCAGGGCCGTACGCGATGGCCGTGACGGTGAGCTCGATTGGGCCGGCCGACCAGACCACCGAAGGAATCGGCACGGCGCGCGGGTGCCACCGAGGCACGGCAGTCACCTGAGCCCATGAGATAACCGAGTCGCCGCGAACGAGGAACGGCTCGATCGAATAGGCACCCGCGACCGGTTCGACGGCCCCGTCCACGTTGAACAGCGCTTCCTCGGGAGCCCGGTCCACGCCGACGACGGTCCAGGGGATTCGCTCGCCGCTCAGGTATCGCGGATAGGTCCCGCGCGGCGCGTCCTTGGCAACTCCCTCCACGAACGCCTCGCGCGACGCAGACCACGCCAGCGGCTCGACCCGAACCTCGCGCAGACCCGCGCCCGGACCACCACGCGGACGGGCCCGCAAGCGGAGGTACCGGGCCTCGGAGTCAGGGAGAAAGAGGTAGTCACGATCGCTCGCGCCGGCACGGACCCGTTCGGCGAGCAACTCCCAGCGACGACGGTCGAGCGACCGTTCGATCCGATAACGATCGGGCCGCCGGCCGGCTTCCCACTGGAGCGCAACACCTCCGAACTCGCGCCGGCTCTGGAGATCGATCTCCACGGTGGAATCGGAGGTGGCCGCGACCACCGGCGCAATCGGCGTCGAATCCGCCGGAGGCAGCCGCGTGAGGGCGAGGTCGTCGATCCAGACGCTGCCTTTGCCCGCCCGCTTCCCCGCGGTCACCACAATTTCGAGGCCGAACACCTTCCGGATCTCGGGCGCGGGATTCGGGCCCCACGCGAACTGGATCTGGCGCCGGCGGATCTTGACCTGCTTCCAGGTCCGGCTCCACACGACATCGCGCTCGACATGCCACCAGACGTTCTCGCCGGTCCGGTCGAGGAGCTTGAACTCGAGCGTGTTAGCCGGCGCCTCGCCCCGGACCCAGAAGGTGAAGACGTAGTTGTCGGGGAGGTCGAGATCGAGCGCGCGGCGCGCGATGGCGTAGCCGGCGCCGCGGTGAAAATCGAAGTCGAGCCGCATCGCTCGACCGGTCCGGCCGGGACCGGAGCCGATCGCGAGGCTGACGCCGTCGGCGGGGTGCGCGGTCCACCGGTCCACCGTCTCGAACCCGTCGATGACGAAAGCGGAATCGACCGGCGCCTGGAACAGGGCGGCGAGCACGGCGACGACGATCATCCTTTGACGCTCCCCATCATGATCCCTTGGAGGTAGTAGCGCTGCAGCGCGACGAACACGATCAGCACCGGCGCCACCGTCACGACCGCCCCCGCCAGCATCAGCTCGGGATCTTGCACGTGCTCGAGCGAAAGATTCGCGAGGCCGACGGGTAGCGTGTACCACCGATCGTCGGCGAGGATGATGAGCGGCCAGAGGAAATCGTTCCAGGTCCCGAGAAACGTGAAGATCGCGAGCGTCACGAGGATCGGCGCGATAACCGGGAGCACGATCCGCCGGAAGAGGAGCCACTCGCTCGCCCCGTCGAGCCGCGCCGCGTCGAGCAGCTCGTCGGGAACTCCCAGCGTGTACTGGCGAATCAGGAAGATCGCATAGATGCTCGCGATGCTCGGCAGGATCACGCCGACATAGGTGTTGACCAGCCCGAGCTCGCGCAGAAGCATGAACAGCGGGAGCATGCCGACCTGCGCCGGCACGACCAGCATGGCAACCAGGGTCTGGAAGATCCGGTCGCGGCCGCGGAAGCGGAGCTTCGCGAGCGCGTAGCCCGCGAGCGAGCAGACGAACAGCGCCCCGAGCGTCGCGCCGACGGCGTTGAGCAGGCTGTTCCGGAAATACCGGCCGAGCGCCAGCCGCTCGAACATGTCGCGATAGTGGTCAAAGGTCGGGTGATGGGGCCACAGCGGCGGCGGCGAGCTGCTCGCCTCGCCCGTCGTCATGAACGAGGCGGACAACATCCACAGCAGCGGGCCTAACGAAATGACGGTCCCGAGGCCGAGCGCCAGGAAGAGCGCGGCCCTCGCCAGCGGTCGCTTCATGCCGTCTCCCTCCGCATCCGGAGCTGGATCAGCGCGCCAACCAGCATGATGAGAAAGAGCACCACCGCAATCGACGCCGCGGGCCCGAGCCGCCACCACCGGAACGCCTCCTCGTACATCAGGAGAACCAGACTGGTGGTGCTCCGGAGCGGACCGCCCTGCGTCATGACGTAGGGCTCCGCGAAGAACTGGAACGCACCGACCATCGCCGTGATCCCCACGAACAGAAACGTCGGACCGAGCATCGGAACGGTGACGTGACGGAAGCGATTCCAGCCCGTCGCGCCATCGAGCTCCGCCGCCTCGTAGAGATCCTCCGGAATCGCCTGGAGACCGGCGATGAAGACGATCATGTTGTAACCGAAGTTCTTCCACACCGTGAGCACGATCATCGCCGGCATCGCCCAGCGGGGATCACCGAGCCAGTCGATCGGTTTGATCCCGAACCAACCGAGGGCGGAATCGATCAATCCGTACTGGGGGTGATAGAGATAGCGCCAGACGATCGCGACGGCGACGAGCGTCGTCACGACCGGCGCGAAGAACGCGGTGCGGAAGAAGCTCTTCCACCGGGCCATCTTCGAGTTGAGGAGCAGCGCGACCCCGAGCGACACGGCGACCGAGAGTGGACCGCCGACGAGCACGTAGTAGAACGTGTTCTTGAGCGCGGTCCAGAAGATCGGATTGCGGAGCAGATCGGCGTAGTTCTTGAGGCCGATGAAACGGACCACGCTCGGGTCTGCGAGCCCGTAGAGATCGTAGTCGGTGAAGCTCAACACGAGCACCGACACGACCGGGATCACGAAGAAGACCGTGATGAGAAGCAATGCGGGCGCGAGAAACGCCCACGCCGCTCGGCGCTCGCTCTTGAGCCCGATCATTCTCACGGCGTTGCTCCCACGGCCCGCTTGCTCTCCTCGGCCAGGATCCAGCGGCGCTTTTCGAGCAATCGATCGACGTCGGCGTCCAGCTTGATCAGCACGGAGTCCACCGGGCTCCTGCCCCGGACCGCGACTTCGGTCGCTTCCATGAGCTTGACCGTCACCTGCTCCCACTCCGGCAAGATCGGATGGAGCGCCAGCCGTTCCAGCTGGGTTCGGAACGCGCGAACCTCAGGATCGCCGGCGAGCGTGGAATCGGTCCACGCTTCGAGCCGGGCCGGCAGATCGCCGGTCAGGCGGTAGAACTTGACCTGCTGCTCCGGCCGGCTCAAGAACTCGATCAGCTTCCACGACTCAGCCCGATGCTTGGACCGGCGAAAGACCACCAGGCTCGTTCCCCCCGCGAGCGACACCCCGGTCTTGGGCCCGTCGGGACCGGGAAGCGGCGCGGTCGCCCATTTGTCCTGGAGGTCGCTCGGCAGGCGGCGGCGGAACTCGCCCAGGTTCCACGGCCCCGTGATCAGCATCGCGAACGTCCCCTTGGCGAACTCCTGGTAGATGTTCGAGATCTCGTTGTTGCTCACCGGCGGCGCGAGGCCGGTCTTGTAGAGGTTGACGAGAAAGGTGAAGCCGCGCTCGAACGCCGCCTCACGGAAGACCCCGCGCGCGCTCGGAGTGACCAGCGGCGACCCGGCCTGAAAGCCGAGAATCGCCTGCGGGGGCCATTCGTTGACCGGGAGGAGAACTGCATAACGATCCGGACCGCCGAGCCGTTTGATGGCCTGCATCGCCGCGAGCCAGCCGTCCCAGGTTTCCGGCATCGACGAGTAGCCGGCCCGCTGCAGGATGTCCTTCCGATAGAACAGCACCCTGGTATCGACATACCACGGGATCCCAAACACGGCGTGGCGAACGACATTCGTCGCCCAGATCCCGGAGAAGAACTTGGTCGAGTCGAGACCGGACGACCGGGCGATCAGCGTGTCGAGCGGCTCGAGCGCATTGAGAAGCGCAAACTCCGGGATCCACGTATTGCCAAGCGGCGCGACGTCTGGAGTGGTGTTTCCGACGAAACCGGTGAGGAGCTTTTCGTGCGCGGCGAGCCACGGGATCTGCTGCACTTTCACCGTGACGCCCGGATTCTCCCGTTCAAACTCCGGGATGATCTGGGTGATCACTTCGCCCTCGCGACCGAATGCCCACATCCGGAGCACGATCCCGTTCGACTCTTCGCGCGGGGCGCACGCGGCCTCTCCGAGCAGCAGCGCGACGACCGCGAGCGAGCGCCACCGAGTCATTTGGCGGCCGCCGCTCGATCGAGCCACCCGCCCCGAAAGCCGGCGCGCCGGAGACCTTCGATCAGGTAGGGGCTCTTCCGCATAAACCGCCAGACGAAGTCGTTCCGATAATTCGCGAGCATGGCGAGAATAGGGCCCTCGTCGATGCCGAGGTAATCGGTGTCGAACCAGCCGACGCCGGGAACGACCTGGCCCTGCGGGACCGGCGTGCCGAACCGGAAGGTGGGATTGAAGGCGTCGAGGAATCCATATCGTCCGAACAGCGGATCCCCATAACGCTCCCGCATGGTGACGAGCGACGGAATGACGACCTCCGGCGCAAAGGCGATGGACCCCGCGGCGGCGGTGGGCGCGATGGTGCCGTCGTCTCGAGGTGGCTCGGTGTACGATGCACCGCGGGCGGCATAGGTGAAGAAGCGACGCGGGGTGCCATTCACCGGCAGCGTGGCGTCGATCGGGCCGTCCGAGGCCGAGAGGCCCCAGACGAAGCCGTCGTAGCCGGTCCAGCGGTCCGGATTGGCGATCGCGTAGGCACGCTGCGAGAGCGTCGCTCGCCTCGAGTTCTCGAAGTAGTCGATCCCGTGGCCCGCCATGAACTCGTCCTGGATGCCCCGGAAGTCGATCCAGGTGTGGCTATAGTGATGGCCGAAGAGCGGCGCGAATCCGAGATGTTCCTGGCCGTGGAACTCGCCCCACCGGTAGCTCGCGGTCCACGCTTTCCAGGCGTCCGGGCCGACCGGATGGGTCGGCGAACCTAACGCGAGAATGTAGACCAGCATCGCTTCGTTGTAGCCGCGCCAGTCGAGCGGCGTGACGCCGTCCTCGGGCGTCCATCCCATCGCGATCGCCGGCGGCCGCATCTGGGCCCACGACCAGTCCACTCGGCGGTAGAGCGAGTCGGCGAGCGCGCGAACCGACGACTCGACCAGATCCGCGCCGTCGAAATACTGCTGGCAGAACAGCACGCCGGCGAGGAGAAGCGACGTGTCCACGGTGGACAGCTCGACGGTCTCGAACCGAAGCCCCGTCTTCATGTCGAGAAAATGGTAGAAGAAGCCCCGATGACCGCTGATCCCGGTCGGCGCGGGGCCTTGAGGGGCCGCCCACAAGTAACGGAGGGTTGTGAGCGTCCGAGCCGCCGCATCGGTGCGGTTGACATAGCCGCGATCGACGCCGATCGGATATGCCGTCAAGGCAAACCCGACGGCGGCAATGCTCGAAAACGAAGGCGTGGGCCAGCGATCCGGAGTCAGCCCCGTCGCCGGATCACTTCGCTCCCAGAAGAACGCGAAGGTGCGCTGCTCGAGCGTATCGAGCAGCGCGGAAGCCCGGGTCGAGAGGGCCGGAGGACTCGTGTCGGTGACATGATTGGTCGAACACGCCGTCGCGAACGCGAGGAACACGGTCGCAACAAGCGGCGAGAACCGGAGCGGGCGAGACTGGACCATGCAGATCCGTCCAGAGAGGAGGGATAGCGGGCCTCGAGATTCGAGACCCGCTCCCGGAAAGCTAGCGGCTGGAGCCGGCCGATCTCACCCCACCCGCGGAGGCAGCGAGACCGCAAGCGCAGCCAATCGCGCCGATTGCGGGGCGCCGGAGATCGGTGCCCCGCAACCGGACGAGTTAGAAGTTGAGCTCCGCGCCCACCTGTGCCCGGCGCGGATCGCTCACGATGCACCCGGCCTTACCGAAGTTCACGTCCGTCGGGTTGCCGGTGTTGTAGCAGCCGAAATTGTTGTGGTTGAATGCATTGAACAGGTCCACGGTCAGACCGATCGCCGTCCGCCCGAGTCTCGGGAAGTCTTTCCGAAGCCGGAGATCGACGTTCTGGTAGGGGAAGGTCCCCGGAACCGTATAGCCGCCGCGGATGTAGCCGGCCCCGCAGAACCGTCCCGGGCAGCCGACGTCGAGGCGGATCTTCCCACCTAACGTCATGAGACCGCTGAACGTGAACCCGGCGAGCGCGGGCACGTCGGTGATCCAGTTGACCACGATCCGGTGCTTCTCATCGTTGGACGGGTGCTTCGGAATCCCTGCGGCATTGGGGTAGGCGAACACGTCGCCGAGATTGTCCTCGCCCTGAATCTGTCGCACGGCGTAAGTGTACGCCAAGCCGAGGCCCCAGCCGAACTTGTTCAACGCGGTCCGGCGGTACGGGCGGTCGATCTGGACCTGGAGCGCATCGTACCACGTCTTCACGTCGTTCGTCGAGTAGATGAAGTTGCTGAAGCCATGAGCTCCAAGGTCGAAGTCAATGCAACAACTTCCATCCGGTTTTAGAGTATGTGCCGCGAAGTTCAGCGCCATCTGGTCCACGCCACGAACACCCGCGTAGGTTGCTGAAACCGAGAAGTCTCCGATGACCTGGCGAATCCCAGCGTTCCATTGCTTCGACTTGGGCACCTTCTGCTTGCTGTCGATGAGCCAGGCCTCCGGCGCGCCGGACGTATGGACCAGGGCGTCCAGGGTCGCCTTGCTGGCAGTCAGATAGGAATCGTTCCAGGCCACCTGGCCCGGTCCGGGAGCCTGGCCGCGCGGCGCGAACGAGATCGTGTACGTCGGGTGGGACAGCTTGAGCGTCTCGTCGACGGAGATGTCGAAGATCGAACGATCGTAGTAGATGCCAAAGCCGCCGAAGATGGTCGTCTTGTTGTTCTTATCGAGCGCGTACGAGAAGCCGAGCCGCGGCTGGAACGCGCCGTAGAACGGCTTGC
>JBDTOH010000008.1:0-29275 GCA_039933355.1 Gemmatimonadota bacterium
CCAGGCGATGGTGGACGCCCACGTCGCGTGGAACCCCACGCTCGTGATCTACGAGGCGAGTCGTGATCTCCAGCGGGCCCAGACGCAGCCGTGGTTCAAGGACTACCTCCATCCGACTCTCGAGGCATACTTTCGTCCCAATCCGGCCAACCACGGCTCGTACTTCATCGGGTGGAGCTCGACCGATGAGGCCTATTGGAAGGAGAACTATCGGATCTGGATGGCCGCGCTCCGCGATTTCGAGCGGCTCGGTGGCCTGATCGGTGTCGGCGAGGATGCCGGCTTCATCTATCAGATGTACGGCTTCGGGGTGATCCGCGAGCTCGAGCTCCAGCAGGAGGCCGGCTTCCTGACGACGAAGGTGATCCAGCATGCGACCGGGAATAACGCAAAGATCCTCGGGATCGACGACCGGATCGGACGCGTCCGCACCGGATTCCTCGCCGACTTGATCGTCGTGAACGGCAATCCGCTCGAGGACCTGAAGGTTCTCTATGCGACGGGCACGACGACAGTCAAAGACGGCAAAGAGGTCCGGTCGGGAGGAGTCGAATGGACCATCAAGGACGGCATCCCGTACCACGGGCCGACCTTGCTGGCAGAGGTGAAGGAGATGGTGGCGAAGGCGCGCGCAGGTCAGAGCCGGAACAAATAGCTCGCCTTTGCGAAGAAGCCGTCCGATTGGCGCTCGAGCCGGCGGATCCGCAGGCTGATCGGATCGGTGGAGTCGGCGAAGGTCGCTCCGTAGCCCAGGTAGAACAGCGTTCCCGGCGCGGGCCGATAGCTGAACAGCCAGTCCATCCGCGACTCGTCGGAAGTGTCCCCGGGATCGATGACACCATCCGACAGGATGGGGCGGCCGGATCGGTCGAGGAGCGCAGAGCGATCCCGGGCGGTGTACTGCCCGATGAACCGCACGAAGATGGCGCGGTTGACCTGATACTCCACTTTGAGCCGCGGGATCGTTTCGCTCGAGAAGCGCGACCCGTCCCGGCGCCGGTCGATCGTTAGGCCGGTGAGCTGGAACGAGCTTCGCAGCGATGTCGTGAGCCGGAGGTCGAGCGCCGCGCCAAGCTGGAAGCTCCGGCCGGCTGAGGCCTCCCTGAAGATCGGCACCTGCCCGCCGCTCACGTTCGCGGACAAGGTGAAGTGCCGGTAGGTCGGCGTGGTCACCGAGAACGACGACGTCACCTGGTTCCGCTCCGGCCCGGGGATGACAAAGGCCGCCGTGTCCGCGAGGCCACGCAGCACCTGGAAGCCGGTGTAGAACACGGGGTCGTAGCTGAAGAAGCTTCGCGTGATGCTCGCACTGAGCTGCCATCCCCCGCGGAGGGTGGCGGACGGAAAGGCCGACTCACTCCCCTCGATCGGCCCGTCGCCCGGCGACGAATACTTCCAGAGCCGGTTGACTCCAAAGAACACGCCTCCGGTCTGAATCAATTTGTCCCGGCCGCCATACGCCGTGAACCGGTTGTAGACGTTCACGTCGATCACGCCGGTGCGATTCACGAAGCCCGCCGCCGCGTCGAAGCCGGGCGCGACCGCGCGGATCGTATGATTGAAGCCCCAACTCCGTCCCGTCCGATCCCACATCGCCTGAAACAACGGTCCGCGCTTGCCGGTGCCTGCGCTGTCGGTCCACGACTGGACCGCCTGCAGCTCGACGAAATAGAGCTTCGAGTGGTAGAGGCGGATGTCGGCGCCGGCGAGCCGGGAGTAATCGGCGCCGTCCTCGCGAGTCGTGAGCACCCCACCGATCGTCGAGTTCCGCCCGATGTCGGTGCGGAGCCGCGCGACCCCGAAGATCGGAGTCGAATGTCCGGTCCAGGACTGGGCCTGCTCGTCCGCCGCCGCCAGCACACCGAGGTTGAGCCGGCCCACTTTCCCCGCGAACTTGACCCCGCCGTCGGGCGCCTGAATCTGTCTCGTATAGATGAGCTGGTTCGGCGTGTCGAAGAACTCGAGCCCGTCGAGGAAGAACGGCCGCTTCTCCGGGAAGAAGAGCGCGAAGCGCTGGTTGAGCAGCACCTGGCCGACATCAGCTTCGACCTGGGAAAAGTCGGGGTTGACCGTGCCGCTCATCGTTAGGTTCTGCGTGATCCCCCAATGGACGTCGCCGCTCAGATCGCTCGCGTGCCGGTAATCCCAGCTGCCGCTCGGCCCGCGGGCGCCGTCGAGGTGGCCGGTGACGGTCGGCGTCAGCTCGAGCACCAAGCCCCGCTTCAAGTCATGGAGACCTGCCAGCGTTCCGGACTGGCCCAGAAAGCTCGAGCTTGCTCGGATCGCTGGCGTCCATGAATCCTGGAAGCCGGAGTGCTGGACCTTGCGGAGCACGTTGATGCCCCAGCTCTGTTTCTTGCCCTCTTGGTACCGCAGCGTCTTGAACGGGATCCGGATCTCCAGCTCATACCCGCCTTCGACCAGCCGGCCCTTCGACTCGAACTGGTAGTCGGGGTTGAGATCGATGTTGCCGTCCAGAAAGTTCATGCTGCCGAACCCGCCGCCGCCGCTGAACCGGCCTCCCGCCCCGCCGCCGAAATTGTCGCTCCTGGTCCCGTCCTGCTGGACGCCGAGCGGATTCACGCCGAACAGGAACGCGATCCGGCGATCGTTGTACGTGTCGAGCAGAATCTGGATCTGGTCGTCGCTTCCGATGTTGTCGCGGTTCGCCCGGGTGGCGCGGACCACGTCGCCGTGCACCTCGCGAGCTCGAATCCCGAAATAGATCGCGTCGCTCGCGTACCAGACGAGGACCTCGGTCGGCTCCTCCGCGGCCCGCCCGTCGACCGGCTGATACTGCGAGAAGTCCACGAGCCGGGCTGCTCGGCCCCAGATCGGCTCGTCCAGGTGTCCGTCGACGACGACGGTGGTATCCACCCGGGGAACGGACACGGTGAGCTGCTTGCCCCGGCCGCTGAAGGTCGGGGCCGAGTCTTGGGACATTGCGAAGGCGAGGACCAGCACGGCGTGCATCGGCGGAAAATAACGCGGGTGGGATTCTGGCGGGCGGGGCAGGGTAGCGTCTCTGGAGACTGAGAAAATTCTGTCTCGCTACGCCCGAGCATCGCGGGCGGATCCCTTGCCACGGTGCTCCCCGGGATGACAGGCGGGGCTTTCGGTCATATCGCCCAGGTGATGAGCAACGAGGTGGCCACCCCGCGAGCGCCTCAAGAAGCCCGCGCCGCTACCGGCTCCGGGGGCGATCGGCGGCCACCGCCGCGCGCGCCGCGCGAATCCACTCCCGAATCAGCGGATCGGCGAGCCCCCAGCTCTCATAGGTCGGACAATTCGCGTCGAGAGCTTGGCGGGCTTCATCCCGCTGGTCGAGCGTTGCCAAGCTGACACCTACGAGGCAACCGAACTGGGCCCGCCATGGACTCGTCGTCGGCGCCCGGTGATCGGCGATCGCTCCCCCGGAGCGCGAAGCGGCCGCGGCTGCCGCCGCGTCACCGCTCGCGTAGGCGACCATCGCCGTCCACCGGTAGAGATCCGCCCGGTAGTTGGCACCCTCCGGAGTGGCGGCGCGGACGAGCGGGCCGGCCTTCGCGAGCGATCGCTTAGCCTCATCGAGCCGCTTCAATCGAAGCAGCAGCGGGACTCGTTGCCCGATCAGATAGCCGGAACGGAGCTGGCCCCTCGGTCCGGTCGCATCCGCGTGGGCGATCGCCGAGTCGAGCAGGCTCAGGCCCTCCTCGGTACGTCCGCGAGCCGCCACGATGAGGCCGAGGTTTCGGAGGGCATTGTCGATCAGAGGATGGTCGGCGGCGAGCCCGGCCCGATAGTCAGCGAGGGCCAGGCGTTGGAGCGGCTCAGCCTCTGCGAGCCGACCCAGATTCGCCAGCGTAAGCGCGAGCGGCTCACGTGCGCTGGCGCGAGCGGCAGGCGGAGCGTGGGTCCGCTCCGACGCCGCGAGCCCCAGGTGCTGCAGCGATTCGGCGCGGGCCCAGTGTCCGAGCCGTCCGAGCGTCACGGCCAAGTTGTGACTGACTGTGAGCGAATACGGGTGGTCCGCCGGGAGACGCTGGCGGAGGATTGCCAGCGCCGCCTCGAACGAGGCCAGCGCCTCGTGATCCTTGTCCCGGCCCAGCTGGTCCTCCCCTTGGCTGCTCAACAAGGCCGCTATGGAAATGGAGTCCGCGCCCGGATGCCGGCGCTCGAGCTCGACTACTTCGTTGAGCAGCGCCTGCCTCTTCTCAGGGTCCGACGTGACGAGGGCCAGGTCGTTCAAGGCGACCCGAACGTCCGGATCCTTCTCCCCAAGTAGGCCCCGCAGCTCGGCCAGGGACGAATCCATCATTGGGCGCGCGGCATCAGCGCCCCTGAAGTAGTTCGTGACCTGCGCCAGCTCGTGATACGTTCGCGCCGCCTCGATGTCCTCGGGCCCGTTCAGCTCGCGCTGTCGCTGCCACGACCGTCGGAGCAGTACTATGGCGCGCTCAAAGTCGCCCCGGGCGGCCCGCATGTTAGCGACGGCGCGCCAGAGCCGCGCCGTCCGGGTCGATCGATCGTCGAGCCGTTCGACTTCCCGGTCCGCGTCGTCGAGCAGCGTCGCGACCCGGACGGTATCGCCACCGGGCGACTTGACCGGATTGGCCTTTTCGAACAGTCCCGTCAGGATCTTGACCACGTCCTCGGCGGCGGCCCGCTCCTGCTCGGCCCGGTCCCGCTCTCGCCCGGCCCGCCTCGCCTGGACCGCGATCGTTAGGCTGAAACCGGCCAGAACGACGAGGGCGCCGACCACCGCCGTCACCAAACCCCGGTTTCGGGCCACGAATTTCCGGGCGCGATAGCGGGCCGTATCCGGTTGGGCAACGACCGGCAGGCCCGCCCGATATCGTTCGACATCGTCGGCGAGCTGGCCGACCGTTTGATAGCGACGCTCGGGTTCCTTGCGAAGCGCCATCAACACGATGTGATCGAGATCGGCATCGAGCCGTGGAGCACCGGTGGTGCCGGCCAGGACGCTGCTCGGAGTCGGCGCCGGCGTCTCGAGGATCGTTCGCTCCAGCTCGAGCGCGGTGCGTCCCGTGGCGGGGAAGGCCTTCTGACCGGTCAGCATCTCGAAGAGGAGAGCGCCGAGCGCGTAGACATCGGTCCGGGTCTGCGCGGGCTCGGCCCGGAGCTGTTCGGGAGCCGCGTACTCAGGCGTAAGTAGTCGCACCTCGGGACGGGTATCGACCGCGAGCGAGGATTCGGGGCTTGGATCGAGGAGCTTGGCGATGCCGAAGTCGAGGAGCCGTGGAGTTCCGTCCGCCTCGACCAGGATGTTGGACGGTTTGATGTCGCGGTGGACGACGAGCTGGCCGTGCGCGAACTGGACGGCGTCCGCCACCTTCACAAAGAGCCGCAATCGCTGCTCGGTGGTCAATCGCTGCCTGGCGCAGTACTCGGTGATCGACACGCCATCGACGAACTGGAGGACCAGATAGGGACGGCCGTCGTCGAGCGTTCCCCCGTCCAGGATCGTGGCGATCCCCGGATGGAGAAGTCGGGCGAGCGCCTGCCGCTCGATTCGAAATCGTCGGGTCATCTCCGCGGTTCGGTAGCCCGGGCGAAGGACCTTGAGGGCGACGGTCTGACGGTACGAACCGTCCGAGCGCTCAGCGCGATAGACGTCGCCCATACCCCCGGCGCCGACCTGCTCGGCGATCCGATAGGGGCCGACCCGGGTCCCAGGAGGGAGAACGCCGGTCGCGCCGGCAGCCGAGCCGTCGTCGAGCCCGAGCAGCTTCCGCTCGACCAGGAGCCCATGTTCCGGCTCGGACGCCGCGAGCATCTCTTCGATCTCGGTGCGCAGGGTCCGATCGGAGCCGCACACCTGGGCGAGAAAAGGCCCGCGCTCGTCCGTAGCGAGATCGAGCGCGCGGTCGAAGATCGACGCGACCCGATTCCAGTGCTGCTGGGCGAGGTCGGAAGTCATGGTTGGCAGAGGTCTGGCCACCCCTCTATAGGCGACGAAGCAGGCTCGATCTGGACATACTCAGTCGGCCAGGAGCCCGAGCTCCCGAGCCACTTCCTTCCGAAGCCAGGCCCGGGCCACCAGCCAGTCGCGTTGGACCGTCTTCGCGGAAACGCCAAGCAGAGCGGCCGTCTCCTCCAGCGTGAGGCCGCCGAAGAACCGATACTGCACGACCTGGCTTCCGCGTGGGTTGACCGCTTCGAGACGCGAGATCGCTTCGTCGAGGACGACCAGCTCGTCGGCCTCGCGATCCGTGAGCGCAAGCTCCCCGTCGTCGAAGGTGATCGGATCTACCCCGCCTCCCCGCTTGAGGCGACTCCGGCCGCGCGCATGGTCGACCAGGACTCGACGCATGGTCGTGGACGCGATCGCGAAGAACCGGCCGCGCTCGGACTCCGTCAGTCCTCGCTGACCGGCCAGCCTCAGATAGGCCTCGTTCACAAGGCCGGTCGTCTCCAGCGTGTGACCGACTCGCTCGCGCCTCAGAAACGAATGGGCCAGCGCCCTGAGCTCGTCGTAGTGGTTGGCAATCAGCGCGGCGGCTGATCCGGCTTCGCTCTCGGTCATGGTGCTCGGATGATCGTCCGGGCCCGCTCAATCATGAGGAACCGCCGCTCGTCCACGGATGAGCCGCAGTCGTTCGTCCCAACATACTGCGCTGACTAGCACCCCGCAGCCCCGATCGGGAATCGCTCAACTGAGCGCCGGAACCTCGTCTTTCTGAGGAGCCGGGCCGGATCTAAGTTTGCGCTGCACAAGGCTACATGCCGACCCGCCCTCAATCCCTTGGACCTTGGAGAATTCGTGACCGCGCTATCGTCGAACGAGCCGCTGCTGGACGCGCGGCTGAAGGGCATCCCAGGCGGTACGACTCCGTTCGCGATCGACGCGATTGGCGAGCAGCGATGGAACCTCTTGAGGGAAGACCTGCCGCTCCCGGCCGCGATCTTGAGAGAGTCCGCTCTCGACCACAATAGCGCGTGGATGCAGCGATTCGTCGCGATGTCGGGCGCGGTCCTGTGTCCCCATGGCAAGACCACGATGAGCCCCGATCTGTTCAAGCGGCAATTGGGCGACGGGGCCTGGGGGATCACGCTGTCGAACGCCAGTCAGCTCCAGGTGGCCCGGACTTTCGGGATTCGTCGGGTCCTGCTCGCGAATCAGTTGGTCGGGCGCCAAGCCATTCGCTATGTGCTCGATGAGCTCGCGAAGGACCCGGAGTTCGACTTCTACTGCCTCGTCGACTCGGTCGACGGCGTGGACATGCTGGCCCGAGCCGCGCGCGAGCGCTCCATCGGGCGGCCGCTTCAGGTCCTGCTGGAAGGCGGCTTTGCCGGAGGCCGGACGGGTTGTCGAAACCTTGCGGACGGCCTGGCCGTCGGCAGAGCGGTGAAGGCGGCAGCGCCGTACCTCGCGCTCCGCGGCATCGAGGGGTTCGAGGGCATCCTGGGATTCCGCGACCCGAGTACATCGGAACCCGCCGTGCACTCGCTCCTGGAATTCCTCTCGCTGCTGGCGGCCGGCTGCGCGCGGGAGGACCTCTTCGGAGAAGGCCCCGTGATCCTGACCGCCGGCGGATCGACGTTCTACGACATGGTGATGGAACAGTTCCGAAGCGCGCTGCTGCCGCGCGAGGCCCACGTGGTCGTCCGAAGCGGGTGCTATCTGACCCACGATTCTCATTCCTTCAAGGACTCCTTTGCGCGCCTGCTCGAGCGCTCGGCCGGTGCCCGAAGCCTCGGCGAGGGCCTCCGCCCGGCGCTCGAGGTCTGGTCCTATGTGCAGTCCCAGCCGGAGGCGAATCGCGCCTTTCTGACGATGGGCAAGCGCGATTGCTCGTACGACATGGGTCTGCCGATGCCCTTCAAGTGGTTTCGTCCGGGGCTTCACAAGGAGCCGGTCGAGCTACACGGGCACACCATCTCGATGCTCAACGACCAGCATGCGTATCTCGATCTTCCGGCCGGGTCGCCGCTCAAAGTGGGCGACATGGTGGCATCGGGCATCTCGCACCCGTGTACCACGTTCGACAAGTGGAGGCTGCTCCTGGTGGTGAACGACGAGTACGATGTGGTGTCGGCTGTGAGGACGTTTTTTTAACTGAGAGGGAATAGGGATTGGGGAATAGGGATACGAGATTGCCGTGAAATTCCGAATGCTTCTTCTGGTCAGCGGGATGGCGCTCCGGTTTTCAGCCGCCGCGGCGCAATCGGCTCAGGTCGTCATGCTGGGCACCGGAACCCCCCATCCGGATCCGGAACGGTCGGGGCCGGCGCTCGCGGTGGTTGCTGGTGGCCGGGCGTATCTGGTTGATGCCGGGGCAGGCATCGTTCGTCGTGCGGTAGAGGCGGCCGGGGCCAAGCAGATCGCGGCGCTCCAACCGGCGTCACTCGACATCGTATTCATCACCCACCTCCATTCCGATCACACGATCGGCCTTCCGGACCTGATCCACACTCCTTGGGTAGCCGAGCGGCCGGGGCCGCTTCGGGTCTTCGGACCGCCAGGGATCAAGAAGATGATGGAGCACCTCACCAAGGCTTGGAGCGAGGACATCCGGATCCGGACCAAGGGGCCGCAGCCCTCGACCCCGGAGGGTTGGAAAGTGGTGGTTCAGGAAATCAAGCCGGGAGTGGTGTTTCAGGACTCTAACGTAACGGTGACCGCGTTCGCGGTCTCGCATACCAACTGGAAATACGCATTTGGCTATCGCTTCGAATCTAAAGACCGGCGGATCGTGATTTCCGGAGACGCTCGGCCGAGCGAGAGCGTCGTCCGGGCCTGCGACGGATGCGACGTGCTGGTCCACGAGGTCTACTCGGTCGAGCGCCTCAAGGCCCGCGTCCCGGAGTGGCAGCGGTATCATCAGGGATCTCACACCTCGACCACGGAGCTCGCCGCCCTCGCGACGCGGGCGCGACCCAAGCTCCTCGTCTTGTACCATCAGCTCTACTGGGGCGCGACCGACGACGACCTTCTCAACGAAATGCGGGCAGCTGGATATCAGGGACCGGTTCGGGCGGGACGAGATCTGGAGGTCTATCCATGATGGGACCACAACGTCCAAAGGATCCGCAGCTGGCGGGATGGTTCGATCAGTGTGACGAGCTGTTGGTAGACGTCCGCGAGCTCCTCGCCCCGCTCACTGATGCGCAGGTCAATTGGCGGGCGGAGGCGGGTCGGTGGTCGATTGGGGAATGTATCGATCACCTCACGGCAACCGCCGGCGCTTCCGGCCACTTCATGGGTGTGGCCGTGGACCAGGCGCGCGCCGCCGGACGGCTTGGCAGGGGGCCCTTCTCCTATGGATGGCTCGGCCGCTGGTTCCTGAAGCAGCTCGATCCGGCCACCGGGAAGAAAATGAAGATCCCGGTCGAATCGTTCCGGCCGCGCTCCGGCCTTTCCTGCGGCAGGGTTGCGGGTGAGTTCGAAGGCGGACAGGTCAACTTCCAGCGCCTCCTCGAGGCGGCTGACGGTTTGGACCTTGGCCGCGTCAAAGCTCGGAGCGCGGCGTCGTCGATGCTGAAGCTCAATCTGGCGGCTTGGTTCGAGTCTACAATTCTCCACGAGAGGCGCCATATTCTTCAGGCGAAGCAAGTGTTGACCTCACCGGGATTCCCGCAATGAACCGAGCCGGCACCACCATCCAACCGAACCGCAGGCCCGCGTCCAAGGATCCGCTCACGGTGATTCCATCGATCGGGCCGAGCTTGGCGACAGACCTCAGGCTGCTGGGTTTCGAGGCGGTCAGCGACCTCAAGGGCGCGGACCCGGAGCAGATGTACGAAGAGCTGTGCCGGAAGACGCGCACCAGGCAAGATCCTTGCGTTCTATATAGCTTCCGGTGCGCGGTGTACTATGCGACCCGCTCCCGTCACGACCCCGAGCTTCTCAAATGGTGGAACTGGAAGAACCGGGGGTAAGCAATGGGAATAGGGAATCGAAGGCCTTCGTGCAGACGCTGATTCACATGTCCCGGTTCCCGATTCCCGCTTCCTAATCCGACTGCCCTCCGCCCCCAAGTCCTAGCCCAATGCTCTCTGCCCGTCGCACGCATACGTTCACCGAATCGGTGATTCGCGGCATGACCCGGCTCGCCACCGAGCACAACGCGATCAATCTGGCCCAGGGTTTCCCCAACTTTCCGACGCCCACCGTCCTCAAGGAAGCCGCCGCAAAGGCGATCTACGCGGACGTGAATCAGTACGCGATCACCTGGGGCGCCAAGCGGCTTCGGGATGCGGTTGCCAAGAAGTACGCCGACTGGTACGGCATGGTGGTGAATCCCGAGACCGAGCTCACCATCACGTGCGGCGCCACCGAGGCGATGGCTGCAGTGATGCTTGCGCTGGTGAATCCCGGCGAAGAGGTGATCGTCTTCGAGCCGTACTACGAGAACTACGGACCCGACGCGATCCTCTGCGAAGCGAAGCCGGTGTTTGTGCCGCTCATGCCGGGGGAGCCGCTCGATCTCGACCGCGTCAGAGCGGCCTTCACCGAGCAGACCCGCGCGATCATCGTGAACACGCCGGGCAACCCGTCCGGCCGCGTCCTGACCCGCTCGGAGCTTTCGGGGATCGCCGCGCTCTGCCAGCAGTACGGCGTCTGGGCGGTGACCGACGAGATCTACGAGCACATCTACTACGAAGGTGAGCACATTCCGATGGCGACGCTGCCCGGAATGCGTGACCTCACGATCACGATCAGCGGGGCGTCGAAGACGTTCAGCATCACGGGGTGGCGGATCGGCACCATCGTGTCGCCCGCGAGCGTGACCGACGCGATCCGGAAGGTCCACGACTTCCTCACGGTGGGCGCGCCGGCGCCGCTCCAAGACGGTCTCGCGGCCGTGATGGAAACGTTAGGCAGGGACTACTACGACACCCTCGCGCTCGAATACCGGGCCCGCCGTGATCTCCTGGTTCCGGCGCTCCGCGAGGCGGGCTTCGAGTGTATAGCGCCCGACGGCGCCTATTACATCCTGGCGGACTTCACCGCGCTCAGCGACCTCCCGGCCGACGAGTTCGCCCGCTGGCTCACGATCAAGGGCGGCGTCGCGACGGTGCCCGGCACGAGCTTTTTCAGCGATCCGGCACGTGGTAAGCACCTCACCCGGTTCGCGTTCTGTAAGACCGAGGATCTCCTCCGCTCGGCGGTGGAGCGACTTGGCAAGCTTCGGTAGTTCCTGTCATCCCGCGGTCCGCTCGGGATCACAGAAGGTTGGTATTTGGACCTGGCCTATCAATTCGCATTCGGAGCGTCACATGCCGGACACCATGCTCGAGCGGGCTCACGCCCGCGTTCACATCTCGCTCTTGCTCAGCCTCGCGACCGGGCTCGCACCGATCGGTCTTACGGCGCAGGCGCCGCTCAAAGACCGGTTCGAGAAGCGCGACGTCATGATCCCGACCCGCGACGGCGTGCAGCTCCATACCGAGATCTACATCCCGAAAGCGGCGTCCGGACCGATGCCGTTCATGCTCACCCGGACTCCGTATGGCGTCGAGAACTCGCACGGCCCGGACGGGTATAGCGGGCTCCTCAGCTCCGAATACGAGGACCTTGCCAACGACGGCTACATCATCGTGCTCCAGGACATTCGGGGCCGGTTCACTTCGACCGGGCAGTTCGAGATGCTCCGGCCGCCGCGCCGGAACAAGCAGGATCCGAAGGCGATCGACGAGAGCACCGACACCTATGACACCATCGAGTGGTTGCTCAAGAACGTCCCCAACAACAACGGCCGGGCGGGCATGATGGGGATCTCGTACATGGGGTGGACCACGGTGATGGGGATGCTCGATCCGCATCCGGCGCTCAAGGCCGTCGCGCCCCAAGCGTCGCCCGAGGACATGTACATCGGGGACGACTTCCACCACAACGGCGCCTTTCGGCTGAGCTATGCGTGGGAGTATGCCGCTGCGATGGAGGCATCGAAGCGGGTTACGCCGTTCAAGTTTCCGAGCCGCGACACCTATCAGTTCTACCTCGACCAGGGGCCGCTGATCAGCTTCCAGGAACGGCACGGGGGCGGACGGCTTCCGAGCTGGGTGAACTTCGTGAAGCATCCGAACTACGACGCGTTCTGGAAGCGCCAGGCGTTCGCGCCGTATCTCACGCGGGTTACGGTGCCGACGCTCAACGTGGCGGGATGGTGGGACCAGGAAGACTTCTTCGGGCCGATCAAGATCTACGAGCTGCTCGAGCAGCACGACACGAAGAACCAGAATTTCCTCGTCGTCGGTCCGTGGAATCACGGGGGCTGGGGCCACGGGAAGGGGGATTCACTCGGCAAGGTCAGCTTCGGCGCGCCGACGTCGGCGTACTATCGCAAGGAGATCGAAAAGCGGTTCTTCGACTTCTACCTCAAAGACAAAGGCACGATCGACCTGCCCGAAGCGTTGACGTTCGAGACCGGCGGCAACCAGTGGAAGCGATGGGCCAAGTGGCCCGCACCGCCTTCGACGACCAAGCGCAAGCTGTACTTCCGCGCCGGCGGCAAGCTCTCGTTCGACCCGCCGTCGGACGCCGGCGCGGCCGGCTTCGACCAGTACGTCTCGGATCCGGCCAACCCGGTGCCGTATCGCCCGCGGCCGATCGACGCGACCTTCGGGCCGAACTGGCCGCTGTGGCAGGTTCAGGACCAGCGGTTTCTGAAGGACCGCAAAGACGTGCTCACATTCATGACCGATCCGCTGACCGAAGACGTGGTGATCGCGGGCTCGATTACCGGCAATCTCTTTGCGTCGACGAGCGGTACCGACAGCGACTGGATCATCAAGCTGATCGACGCCTACCCGGAGTCGAATGCCGGCGATGCGTCGATGGCGGGATTCCAGCTGATGATCGTAGGCGACGTGCTTCGAGGTCGGTTCGCGAAGAGTTTCGAGACGCCGGCCGCGCTGGTTCCGAACCAGGTCACGCCGTTCACCCTCGATCTCCATTCGAACAACCATCGGTTCCTGAAGGGGCACCGGATCATGGTGCAGGTGCAGAGCAGCTGGTTCCCGATCATCGACCGCAATCCGCAGACCTTCATGCCGAGCATCTTCGACGCGAAAGCCCGAGACTTCCGCTCGGCGACGCAGAAGGTCTACCGGACGAGCAAGTGGCCCTCGAATGTGGCCGTGACGGTGGTACAGTAGGGACGAGGGCTTAAGGCGTCGGGCTTATGGAATACTGAGATCCAGAGCCGGGCTTAGGATACGGACGAGTCCTGAGCCCTAAAGCCCCACTCCCTATGCCCTACTCCCTTGCCCGCCTAACCGCTATCCCCGGTAGCACCCCGTATTGAGCTGACCGCCGTCAACGAATACCGTGCCGTTCACGAGGACGTACTCCATTCCGCTCGAGAGACTCGCCGGCTTCTCGAGCATTGCCGTGATCCTGACCTTTGCCGGGTCGAAGACAATGAGGTCGGCGTCCGCGCCGACTTTGATCCGGCCTTTGTTGCGGATTTGGGGGACGGTTCTCTCGAGCACCCGCGCCGGGTTGAGCGAACCCGCCCGAAGCACGTCCATCAGCCCGACCAGCTGCGGCCGTAGTAGACGATCCATTCCGGCCTGCCCTCGCCCCTGCAAGCGGCTGCTCCGAGATTGCGGCAAACCTCGAGAACAAGGTCGTAGCGGGCTCGCGCGCAGCCGAGAATCACGAGGAATGCGAGGAAGATAGGTTTTTCATGCCGGAGGCGAATGGATCGTTGAGAGGACCTCGGGAAGGGGACGAGGGCCTTAGGGCAGCCCTCTATTCCCCATTCCCTACCCTACATCCGCGCCTTCCGCTTGAAATGCCGGTTGTTGTACCGCGCTTCGATGATGTCGTCCGCGTCGGCGTGGGGATCTTCGTCGAGATACTGGCGGACGAAGTCGCGATCGATGCCCTGGACCCGAAGCGAAATGAGATCGTCGAGGTCCATGTTACGGAGGCCGGCATCGCGCATGCTGCGGACGAAATCGGCAGTGACACCCTGCACCCGGGCGCCGATCAGGTCGTCGAGGTCGACGTGGTCGAGCCCGCTCTTCACCATGTCGCGGACATACTCCGGCGTGACGCCCTGGACCTTCGCACCGATGATGTCGTCCATGCCGAGGTGACCAATGCCGGCGCGCATCATGTCGCGGACAAACTCCGGGGAGACGCCTTGAACCTTCATCGCCGTTACATCGTCGAGGTCGGGCAGATCGAGCCCCGCTTTCGAAATCTGCTCGAGATACTCCGGCGTGACGCCCTGCACCCTGAGTCCCACCAGCGCATCGACGTCCGGATGCTCGTACCCGAGCTTGGCGAGCGCGCGGATGAACTCCGGGGTCACGCCGTGGATCTTCATTGCCACGAGATCATCGGAGTCGAAATCTTCGTACCCAAGGTCTTCGAGCTCGCGGGTCAGGTCGGAGGTCACCCCATGGATTCGCATCGCCACGAGATCGTCGAGGCTCTGCCGGCGATCGCCCGCGCGCCGCTGCTCCTTCATGAACTCAGGAGACACGTTGTGAATCTTGAGCGCGACGAGCTCGTCGCCCGACGGGTGGTCGTAGCCTTGCTCGCGGACCGCATCGATGAAATCGGGAGTCACGCCGTGAATCTTAAACGCGATCAGCTGGTCCACATCTCCCTCGGCGAGGCCGCGGTGCCGGATGTCTCCCGCGAATCGCTGGGTCACGTCCTGAATGGCCAGGCCGATCAGGTCGGCCTGGGACAGCCTGCCGAATCCCATCTTGTCCATCGCCGCGAGGTAGTCGGGGTTGCCGAGGAAAACGAGCTCGCCCTGTCCGATACCGTCGTCGAAGTCCCCCTCGAAGCTCATGGTGCCGGCATCCCGCGCCAGCTCAAAATGCACGGCTTTGCCGGTGTAGCTCGGCGAGTTGGCCTTGAGCCCTGTGAGCGACGAGGCCTTAACGCTGAAGCCGTAGCTCGAACGCCGGAGAAGGGCTCCCCGCTTGATGGTCAGGTGAAGGCAGAGGTCCCGGTCGCCGCCGTCGTTCTCGCTGCAGCTGCCCTGAACGAGCTCCCCTCGCCAGCGGCCGTTCGGATCATCGTCTTTAGTCAGAGGGAAGGGGCCGTACCGCCCGATCAGCAATGCTGCGGCGAGTGCGATACCAGACTTGAGCATATGGGTTGTCCTCCAGGGATGCCTCGTTGGACTCACGGCGGATCAAAAGGGTTGCAATCCGAAACCCGCTGGTTGGTTAGACGGTGTCACCGGGCCTCAGGTTTCGGCGGGCGCGTGGCTTCCAGCCAAGCCGGGATCGTGATTCGTTAGGTCGCTCGTGCCGACTTGGTGTAGATTCAGGCATTCCCCCACCGGCCTACCCACTACAATGAACCCGACCCCGGTCGTGCTCTACGGCGAATCAGTTCGCCTGGAGCCGCTCGACCCGAGCCACGCGGACCAGCTCCTCGAGGCTGCTCAAGACGATGTGATATGGCAGTTTATGCCGATTCCGCGGCCCGCGACCCGGGCCGATATCGTGATCCTGATCGAGAAGGCATGGTCGGCGGCCGCCGCCGGAGCGGAGATGCCGTTCGCCATCATCGACGCGCAAACCGATCGAGCCGTGGGCTCGACCCGGTTTCTCGAGATCCGGCGAATCGACCGCGGGCTCGAGATCGGCTGGACTTGGCTCGGTACGAGCGCTCAGCGGACGCCGATCAACACCGAGTGCAAGTACCTGCTACTTCGGCACGCCTTCGAGGATCTCGGGGCCATCCGAGTCCAACTCAACACCGATGGCCGCAACACGCGGTCACTCGCGTCGATTGAACGGATCGGCGGCGCCAAGGAGGGAGTCCTCCGGAAGCACCGCAAGATGTGGGACGGAGTGGTCCGGGACAGCGTCTACTTCAGCGTTCTCGATACCGAATGGCCCGAGGTCAAGGTCCGGCTCGAGCGTCTCTTGAAACAGTGATACCCGCGGCTTTGGCTGCTCTCCTCCAGCAGGCGAAGCGTATTGCCGTGCTCACCGGGGCTGGGGTCTCGGCCGAAAGCGGGATTCCGACTTTTCGCGACGCTCTCAGCGGTCTGTGGTCGAGCTTTCGGGTCGAGGATTTGGCCACCCCTGAAGCGTTCGCGCGGAATCCGGGGCTGGTGTGGCGCTGGTATCGGGCTCGCCGTCATACCATCGCCGAGGCGCGGCCGAATCCGGGCCACTACGCGCTCGCCGCAATGCAAGCCCGGGTCCCTCACTTTGCGCTGATCACCCAGAACGTCGACGGCCTTCACGAACGTGCCGGCAGCACGGATGTGATCGAGTTGCACGGGAGCATCGCGCGGGTGAAGTGCTCGGGTTGCGATCAGGTCGTCCGGGAGTACGCAGACACCGACGATGTTCCGTCGTGCCCCGACTGCGCCGGTTTGCTCCGCCCGGACGTCGTCTGGTTCGGCGAGCTACTGCCGGCCGCGGCAATGGAGCGGGCCCAGCGTGCCGCGTGCGAAGCAGACGTCTTTCTCTCGGTCGGGACCTCGAATATCGTCGAGCCCGCGGCCTCGCTGCCGCGGACCGCGGCGCGATCGGGCGCGACGGTGATCGTGGTGAACCCGTCGCGGGAGGGCCAGCGCGAGGGCCGGAACGTGCATTTCGTGCTCGGACCGGCCGGCGAGGTGCTGCCGGAGATGGTCAGAGGATTCGTAGGGGGATAGGGAATAGGGAATACGGAATAGGGCGGAAGAACGCCCGAGGGGTTCGCTCAAGGTGGATCAGCGCCTAACGCTGGTACTCGGGTCCGGACGAGCAGTTGTCAGGGTAATCGCCAACCCGCGGCTCGGGCCCGCTACTCCCTGATCCCGGTCCCCTATCCCCTGTGCCCCACCCCCTCCTATCTTCCGCGCGCGGCCGGCTGCGGCTCTCGCGTGCCCGCCGGCTTACCGTTAGGTAGCTTGGGGCCCGATGGATAGACGTAGCGTATCGAAGTTTGCGGGTCCCCTGGCAGCGATCTGTGTGCTCTCCTTGGCCGACTGTTCCCGGGCCGACCGGGTTGCTCCCGCCCCCGACTGTCCGGTGTGCGCGCCCGGTCAGCAGGCTCCTCCCACCCCCACCTGTCCCGGCTGCGTCGCAAATGTGCCGGTCGCCCCGGCGCCACCCGAATTGGACCCGGCGGGATCCGACTGTCCCCGCAAATGGTCGCGCCATGCGGCCTTCGATTCGAGCGTGAGCCTTTGTCTGCCGCCGGGCTTCGTCGGCCACGATGCCCACTCGTGGCGCCGACCCGCGAAGGTGACGGGCCGGGGCCCATCCGACTTCTTGAGCATCGAGATGCTGGCGTGGCCGGACGACTCCATCTCCGTCCGGTTCTGGCCGCCTCGCTTGGCCGCCGGCATCGGCTGCGAAGCGGACTGCGCCACCGTAGACGGCTTCTCCGCACAGATCGATCGATGGTCCGGTTTCGCCGCCCGCACTGAGACGGGGCTTGGCACC
The DNA here is from genome assembly GCA_039933355.1 of Gemmatimonadota bacterium. GTDB lineage: Bacteria > Gemmatimonadota > Gemmatimonadetes > Gemmatimonadales > GWC2-71-9 > SHZU01. The sequence continues at coordinate 17,371 of JBDTOH010000008.1, forward strand.
GCGCGATCCGCCGGTTTTCGGCTCCGACCGGTGATGGTCTCGGGCTGGATCATCTCGAGCGATCGGCGTGGGCTCGCTCAGGGCTGGGCGGCGAGCCCCGCGGCGCTCGACACGTTGAGACTGATGCTTCGGAGCGTCGTCGTCTTCCCATAGCCTAACGTGCGACGGGCGGCGGGCTGGTTCAGCTCCCGGGCCTGCCGCCGGTCGGGTCCACCTCTTGGCCGGCCGGCCGCTACGGCACTAGACTCCCTCAACCTCGAGGGAGAACCCAATGACCGCCGTCCGAACCACGTGGATCGTCGCGCTTCTCTCGTGGCTCCCGCTCGCGGCGAGCAATGGCCTCGCCCAGGCACCTAATCGTCTCGCGGCCCGAATCGACTCGGTGTTCGCGGTGTACCAGCGGCCCGGCACCCCGGGCTGCGCGGTTGGAGTGTCGAAGGCCGGGGCGCTCGAATACGCCAAGGGCTACGGGCTCGCCAACGTCGAGTCCACGACGCCGATCACGCCGGCCACGGTGTTCAACGTCGGGTCCACATCGAAGCAGTTCGTCGCATTTGCGATCGCGCTCCTGGCGGCGGAGGGCAAGCTCTCGCTCGCCGATCCGGTCCGCCGTTTCGTACCCGAGGTGCCGGACTTCGGCACACCGGTCACGATTCGCCAGCTCCTCAATCACACCAGCGGCCTCCGCGACTACGCCTCGGTGTTATCCCTCATGGGATGGCAGGGCGGCGACCAGTACGACGAGGGCCGGTTCCTCTCGTTGATTGGCGGCCAGCGCCGGCTCAACTTTACGCCGGGCACCCGCCATCTCTACAGCAACACCGGCTACATCCTGCTGGCGACGATCGTGAGCCGCGCGAGCGGGAAGGGGTGGCCCGCGTTCGCGGCCGAGCGGATCTTTCGACCGCTCCAGATGACGAAGAGCGAGGTCCGAACGGATCCATTCGCGCTCGCCCCGGACCGGGCGCTGGCGTACAGCCCGGCAGCGGGAGGAACCTGGCGGCTCGACATGCCTAACCACGACATCGCAGGCTCGACGGCGGTGATGACGACCGTGGAAGACCTGGCCCGGTGGACGGGGAACTATTGGCGGCCGGTGGTTGGCGACGAAGCGGTGCTCGCGACGATGCTCCAGCGCGGGGTGCTCGCGGGCGGCGACACGATCGCATATGCGGCCGGACTCATGATCGGAGAATACCGCGGCCTCGCTCTGGTCGACCATGGAGGCGCAACGGGAGGTTATCGGGCTCAGCTACTCCGCTTCCCGACCGAGCAGGTGGGCATCGCCGTGCTCTGCAATGCGGGCAACTCGAATCCGGACGGCCTCGCCCGACAAGTAGCCGATCGCGTGCTCGAGAGCCGGCTCCGACCCGCTCGTCCGGCGGCTCCCGCGGTGACCCTGTCATCCGCCGACCTCCGAGTTTCGAACCGCCGGGCGATCGGCGTTAGGTTCGACCGAGTGCCGGAGTAATGCTGGTGGCTGGAGCGCCCTCTGGACGGCATCGTCACCGGCAATAAGTTCGAAGGCAAGAGGTCGGATTGAAGAAACCGGGCCGGGCACCCCCGGCGTGCGACAACAAGGCGCCGAAGGAGTCGGTCAGGCAACGACCGCGGCCGTGGTGCTGAGCTCCGGAGCGATCCGGATGTTGAACGTGCTGCCGGCGAAGCTGTTGTAGAAGCAGTAGGGGCTAGGGAATAGGGAAAGCCGAGCTTTGGTCCCCGGTCCCCCCATCCCCTCCCTCCTACCGCGGTACCAGATTCGTCCCGACAAGCCGATCGACCAGGCCTCGTTCCGGCGTTCGCACCGCCGAGACCAGCGCTCCTATTCCGGCGATCGCGAGGAGCACGAATGCTCCGAGGAGCAGCGTCGCCCCGAGGTCGGCGGGTGGATGGAGGGACGCCCAACCGCCGAGAACGGCGCCGACCCGCTTCCCCATGTGGGTGCTCACCAGGACAAAGACCGGGCCCAAGATCGGAAGCCAGATCAGGGCCGCCCGAGCCAAGAGCCGCAGCCGTCCCGCCCGTTGTCCCGCGGCGGAGACGATCTCGATTCCCGCTGCGCGGCCGGCCCATCCGATCCGAAACAGGAGCGCGGCCACCAAGGACAGGAGACCGATCACGATTAGCGTTAGGCCGCCGCCGGCCGTTGCATAGATCGCGGGCCGGCTCGAGGTCGCGAGCTCGCCGGGCGCCAGACCGCCCCACTCGACGTCCACCGTCTCAGCGGCGCGCCGGCTCTCTTCGGGGGAGATCGTCTGATAGCGCGCGAGCGACGAGTCGACGGCCGGCCAGCGGACATTGGTGCCCCAGAAACCCTTTCGGTGGGTTCGGTCGGCCAGGAAGCCCCGATACCCCGAGGCGAGATAGATACCGATCGTCCTCTGATTGGCCACTATGGTCGAGTCCGATTGGCGCGGCGGGCTCGCCACGTAGTCGAGCAGCGGCGCGAGCCGCGCCATTTGGGGATCCATCCGTTCCGCGAAGGTCGCCGAGCTCCACGTGATGGCCGCGATGGCGAACGCCGGTCCGGCGGTGAGGGCCATCGCGAGACTGCGCTTTCGGCGGGTGACTGCCGGCGGAAGGTCCCCAATTGCGCTCAGCCGCTCGGCGATCGACGCTGGATCGTCCGACCCGGCCACGTCATCGAGCAGCGCTCTTGCAGGCAGCGGGAGCACCGGCCACTGCCGATCGGATCGGTGCGCCGGCCCCCACAAGCTGCGGTGCGCTACCCCCGCGAGAAACGCTCCGGTCCTTGGTCCGATTGGCTCGCCTGCGGCCGGCCCTACGGGGAAATCCAACAGCGTGGCGCGCTGACCCGGCGTGATCCAAACCCGATCCAGCTCGAGCACGACCGACTCGTCGCTTCCGGAAGCGGCCGCCAGCTCGGCGGCCAGATCGCTGAGCCTGTCGCGCGTGATCTCCCACGACACGCCGGCGGCTTCGGGTGCGAGGAGCGGGCGTCCTTCAGGGGCTTCGTACGCGTCCCAGCTCTCGGTCGGGGCGCGCCGGCTCGCCACCCAGCGGAGACGACCCTCGCGTGCGAGGCCGCGGCGCGACGCCGTGAGCGGCGGCCGTTCCTCAGCATGTCGGTGGATCCATACGATTCGGTGAAGGGTCGGATCGAATCCCAACAAGAGGGCCGAGCCGTCCGCCAAGGTCGAAAGCGACCTGAGCACCGCGAACGGGCCGATCTGGTCAGAGCCCTCAGGCACCACCGGCTCCGCAGACTGCTGACGAATGGACTGCCGCCGGTCGGTGAGGAGGGTAGGCCGGACGACGCGCGTCTTGAATAAGAGATCATGGAGTCCGGCGAGACCGTTGGCTCGCCTCATCGTGCTCACGATCGCCAGGTAGCAGGCCACGAGCGCCGCCCATTGGAAGGCGTTGGGGCTCGCGCCGCCAATAGCCCGGACCACATCGCTGATTAAGAGAGGAAGCCAAAGCACCATCATGCGACCGACGCCGCGGGGAAGGCCGAGCCGGCCGCCATCGACCTGCTCGACTCGAATCCCGAGCAGAGCCTTTCCTAACGAGACGCCCCACAGGCCCTCCGGAACGGCTTTCAGCAACAGCAGACCAAACAGGTAGATCGCGCTGCTTACGATCTTGGCGCGCAGACTCTCCCCGCTGACCGCGTGAAATAGTCCCGGGATGAGCATCAGGGCGAGCGTCAGAGCGAACAGTAGAGTCAGGTCGAGCGCTAAGGCGCCGATCCGGGCCGGAACGGACGCCGGCGACCCCGAGCGCTCGCGCAGCGCCTCGAGATCGCTCCGCAGCTCGGCATAGCCGGAGTAGCGGTCGTCCGGCTTGCGCTGGAGGCACTTGAGAACGATCGCCGCCAGCGATTCGGGGATCTCGGGACGATGGGTCCGTGGTGACGCCGGCGTGCCCTGGAGCACGACCGCGAGCATGTTGATGGCCGTGACCGCGGCGAACGGAAGCTTCCCGGTGAGCAAGCTGTAGAGGGTCGCGCCCACCGAATAAATATCCGAGCGAACATCGAGCGGCTCGCCCAAGAGCTGCTCGGGCGCGGAGAAGGCGGGAGTCCCGATGAACATTCCCGTTTTCGTCACCCGCGTTTCTTTGTCCCCGGCGACGGACCTCGAGAGCCCAAAATCACCGACCTTCACGGAGCCGTCGAGCGCGACGAAGCAGTTCGACGGCTTGATGTCGCGATGGAGAATGCCGAGGGATTGGGCGGCTGCGAGACCGTCGATGATCTGAAGGGTGTCGTCGATCGCCTCTTGAATCGGAAGCGCGCCCCGCTGCTGAACCTTTTCTTCGAGCGTGCCCCCCGCCACGAGCTCCATGGCAATGGTGGGAGTGCCGTCTACCTCGCCTGTCCCATAGATGTAGACCGTGTTGGGATGATTGAGCGCGGCGGCGAGGTGGCCCTCGCGAAGGAAGCGGCGGCGAGCGTCGGAGTCGTCGAGGTCCTGATCGAGGAGCTTGAGCGCGACGAGCCGGCCATCCTCGACCGACTCGGCCTCGTACACAGCCCCCATTCCCCCCCGGCCGAGGAGTCGAATGATCCGGTACCCGCCGAACAGCTGGCCCGGAGTGAGGGCTCCCGTTCCAGGTCCCGGACCGGCGCTGGGTTGATCGGCCATCGTGCTTTCGAAAGGAGTGACCCGACGCTGCGGAGGGCAGAGGGTGAAAACCCGCCCTCATGCCAACTTACTCCCCAGCCGACACTACCGCTAAGGCGTGCGGAGCAGTCCGCCGTCCATTTTCGGGCGGTGCCGTCCGTTTCATCATTGTGCGGAGACGGACGCTGGCCAGGGAACCCCGAGTGGCTCGACTTCGGTCATCTGCTCGATTCAATGAGAGTCTGGATGGCAACGAAGCGACGATCCAGTCGAAAACCCAAGCCGGTTGGCCCGTTCACGGACCCGGTAGATGCCGCCAGGGCCGCCGCTCTCCGATATGAGAGCGACTCGAGCCCAGGCATCCGCCGGTCGAGGTCGGGCAGGGGCTTTTCGTACGTCGATCTGAGCGGGAAGGTCGTGCGCGACAAGGCGACGCTCTCGAGGATTCGGGCCCTCGTCATTCCGCCTGCCTGGACCGATGTCTGGATCTCCACTCGCGAGAACGGGCATCTGCAGGCCACCGGGCGCGATGCCAAGCGTCGCAAGCAGTACAAATATCACCGTCGCTGGCATGAGGTCCGCGACGAGACGAAATACGGCCGGATGGAGTACTTCGGCCGGGCCTTGCCCAAGATTCGCGAACGGGTCAACGCCGATCTCGCCCGTTCCGGCTTGCCGAGGAACAAGCTGCTGGCCGTCGTGGTGCGTCTGCTGGAAACCACCTTCATTCGCGTAGGCAACGAGGAATACGCCAAAACGAACGGATCGTTCGGCCTCACCACGATGCTCAACCGGCACCTCAAGGTGGAGGGCTCGAAGACCCACTTCAGATTTCAAGGGAAGAGCGGCAAGGCGCATGCGATTCCGGTGACCGATCGCCGGCTCGCACGGCTGGTGAAGCAATGCCGGGATCTTCCGGGCCAGGATCTGTTCCAATACATCGACGAAGACGGCCAGGCACAGCCGATCAGCTCGAGCGACGTCAACGAATACCTCCAAGCCGTCTCCGGCCAGGATTTCACGGCCAAAGATTTTCGGACATGGGCCGGCAGTCTCCTCGCCACCCAGAGCCTCACGGACTCGGGCTGCTTCGACTCGGGCGAGGTGGCGGTGAAATCGGCGGCGGTGAGCGCGGTTGCAGAGGTCGCGCACAAACTCGGGAATACGCCGAGCGTCTGCCGGAAGTGTTACATCCACCCGAGCGTGCTCGAGGCCTACCAGGACCGGCCGCTGTTCGACCTTTGGCTCAAGGCGAGTGCCGAGGAGGATTCAAAACCTGGGCTCACCCCCGAGGAGTCGGCGTTGCTCAGATTCCTGGCCGCCGCGTCTCCCGGTTCCGGTTAGGCGGCGACCTCCCACTCGGCCCGGGCGATCACGACGCTTGGTGCCTTCCTCGCCTACATTTCCTCCATGACCAGCCCGCCCATCGCCCCCCGCAGACCCCGCGCGTGTGAGCTGCACGGCTACCAATTCGTCGACGACTACGCCTGGCTCCGCGACCGAGAAACCCCTGAGGTCGGGGCGTACCTCAGCGCGGAGAACGGGTATGCCGACAACGTCTTGGGGCCGACGAAGGCGCTTCAGGAGGAGCTCTACCGGGAGATGTTACGCCGGATCAAGCAGACGGACCTCACCGTTCCATATCGGTACGTCGATCATTGGTATTACAGCCGCACCGAAGAGGGCAAGCAATACTCGACGTATTGCCGGAAATACGGGTCGCTCGACGAGGCCGAAGAGGTTCTCGTCGACGTCAACGAGCTCGCCGTGGGGCACTCGTTCATGGCGCTCGGGGTCTACTCGGTGAGTCCCGATGGGAAGCTGCTGGCGTACTCGACGGATTCGACCGGTTTTCGCGACCACACGCTCTCCGTGAAGGACATCGCGACCGGCGCCCAGCTGATGACGCCGGTGCCTCGGGTCTCTTCGTTCGCGTGGGCAGCTGACAGTCATTGGTTCTTCTTCACGATCGAGGACGACACCAAGCGGGCCTATCGCTGTTATCGCGCGGCGCTCAGCGTCCCGCCCGAGCTGACGTACGAAGAGGCGGACGAGCGGTTCCGGGTCCACGTGGGAGTGACCCGCAGCCAGCAGTTCGTGGTGCTCGAATCAGGCAGCCACACGACAACCGAAGCGCGGTTCGTCCCGTCCCGGTCGCCCGAGGACTCGTGGCAGGTGATTGCGGAGCGGGTCCAGGACCGCGAATACGAGGTCGATCACCACGGAGAGCACTTTCTGATCCGGACCAACGACGCCGGCCGGAACTTCCGCGTGGCGCGGATCCCGGTCGCCGATCCGAGCAACGGCCCCTGGGAGGAATTGCTTCCCCATCGCGACGACGTCATGGTCGAAGGGATCGATTGCTTCTCCGGGTTCTGGGTCGCCTGGGAGCGACGCGCAGGTCTTCCGAACATCCGGATCACGAGCTTCGCCACCGGGGCGAGCCACGATATCGCGTTTGATGAGGCGGTCTATGAGGCGTATCCCTCGACGAACCGACAGTGGGACACCAGGTTGCTCCGCTACGGCTACGAATCGCTGGTGACGCCCGGCTCGGTGTTCGACTACGACGTCGTCACCGGACTGTCGGTCCTCCTCAAGCAGCGCGAGGTGTTAGGCGGGTACGATCCGGGCGCCTACGTGAGCGAGCGGATCACGGCGGTCGCGCGCGACGGCACCGCAATCCCGGTCTCGATCGTGGGTCGGCGGGATCGGGACCGCACCAAGCCGGGACCGATCCACTTGGCCGGCTATGGGGCGTACGGGCTTCCCTTTCCCGTGGGCTTCAGCTCCAACCGGCTCTCGTTGCTCGATCGAGGCGTGGTCTACGCGATCGCCCATATCCGGGGCGGTGGCGAGCTCGGCCGCCGCTGGCACGACGAGGGCCGGATGGCCGCCAAGATGAACACGTTCACGGATTTCATTGCGGTGGCCGAGCACCTGATCGGGACCGGGAGGACAGACCGGGACCAACTGATCATCGAGGGTGGAAGCGCCGGTGGGTTGCTGATGGGCGCGGTGCTCAATCTCCGGCCCGAGCTGTTTCGGGCGGCGGTGCTCCGGGTTCCGTTCGTCGACGTGGTGAACACGATGCTCGACACGTCGCTCCCGCTCACCGTCGCGGAGTTCGAGGAGTGGGGGAATCCGGCGGACCCGGCACAATTCACGTGGCTGGCTGCCTACTGTCCCTATAGGAATCTCCAGGCCCGCGAGTATCCGACGATGCTCGTGCGCACCTCCCTCAACGACAGCCAGGTGATGTATTGGGAGCCGGCCAAGTACGTCGCCAAGCTCCGGACCTTGAAGACCGACGCGAATCCGCTCCTGCTCACGACCAACATGGGTGCCGGCCACGGAGGCGCCTCGGGCCGATACGACCGGCTTCGGGAGGTTGCGCTGGACTTCGCGTTCATGCTCTGGGTCCTCGAACGGATCGACGGCTGAGTCTGCTGCATTGCGCCCCGGGCTCCGGCGCGCTATCACTCACGGGGGACAGCACCGACCGCCACCTCTGCCATCTCACATGCCCAATCCCATACTCCTTCTGTTCATCGCCCTCGTTCTCATCGCGCTTCCCTACCTGGTCCAATGGGTGCGGATCCTGCGCGCCAACCCGCCGGGGATCCCGAGCTGGACCGAAGCCCTGATCGGATTCGTCACCAACTTCTTCGATACGCTGGGGATTGGATCGTTCGCTCCGACGACGGCGCTGTTCCGTGCCTTTCGACTGGTGCCGGACGAAACGATTCCGGGAACGCTCAACGTCGGCCACACGCTGCCCACGATCGTGCAGGCGTTCATCTACATCCTGATCATCAAGGTCGAGTTCGCCACCCTGGCGCTGCTGATCGCCGCGTCGATCCTCGGCTCGTGGCTCGGAGCCGGTGTCGTGTGCAAGTGGTCGCGCCGCAACATTCAGCTCGGCATGGGAATCGCCCTGCTGGCCGCGGCCGGGCTCTTCGTGATCAAGAACCTCGACGAGATGCGCGGAGTTCCCGTCTTCCCCGGTGGTGAGGCACTCGGTCTGCACGGGGGGCTGCTGTACGCCGCCCTGGCCGGCAACTTCGTGCTCGGCGCGCTCATGACGTTAGGCATCGGGCTCTACGCTCCCTGCCTGATCATGATCAGCCTCCTCGGGATGGATCCGAAGGCCGCCTTTCCGATCATGATGGGATCGTGTGCCTTCCTGATGCCGGTGGCGAGCCTCCGCTTCCTGAAAGCGGGTTCGGTGAGTCAGCGGCCGGCGCTGGGCCTCGCGCTGGCCGGTATCCCCGCGGTGCTGATCGCGGCGAAAGTGGTCAAGTCGATGAATCTGACCGCGGTCCGGTGGCTCGTGGTAATCGTCGTGCTCTACACCGCCGTCACCATGATCCGGGCGGGCATGCGGGCGGTCGCTGCTCCGACGCCTGAGCCGGCCGCCTAGCGAGCCCGGCCGGGAGAAGCCTCGTGTCTCACGCTCCGTCGATCGGCGTTCCCGAGCTTGCGGGAGTTGCGACCTACGACGAGGCGGCCCGGATCGGCTATTCGGTCGATGAGAACGTTCGCCGCCTGCTCCGGTATCAATGGACCGAGCGGCAGCTGATGCAGGGGCTCATTGCGCACCTGCCGGCCACGCCCGAGTGGGAAGTGAAGGGCGGCCTCGCGCTCGTGCAGTGGCATTGCGCCGAACATGTTGAGAGCTTGCGTCAGCGGATCGCGGAGATGCGTCATCCGCTCCCCGAGCTCGACCGGGCGCCCGATACCGCGCTCCATCAAGTGCTGGAAGAAGCGCTCCGGGCCGAAGGCACCATCGAGCTGCTCACCGGGTGCTACGACGTGATTCTCCGCGCGCTGCTCGAGGCCTATCGCACCCACCTCGCCGCCACCAATCCGCTGGGGGACCACCCGACCCGCCGGATCATCCAGATCGCGCTCGTGGATCATGCTGCGAACATCCGATGGGCGGAGCAGGCGCTCGCCGGGCTGGTCGGCTCCGCTGCCGGTGCGCTGGCCCGGGCCGGCGCGTGGCGTGGGCATGTCGGGCGATACCTTGCCGCGGCCGGTGGGATAGCCGGAGACCAGCCGGAGCCTAACGAGCCCTTGCCAGACCCCCGCGCGAACGGCCCGTTCCGGCCGTCGATGGAGCCGGCGCGCGACCGGCGGTTCGGCGGGCTCTACCAGTTCGACTTTCCGCCTCACGTCATCTACAACGATCCCAAGGTCCCGGCCGATGAGCGGAACCTCGCGCTCCTGTGCAAGCGCGCGCTGGAGATGGATGTGCCGGAGATGATGGCGTCCGTCATGGTGGAGCGAGCCGATCAGCCGTGGGAGTTTCATCGCGACTATTCGCGCCAGCTCTGGGACGAAATGCGGCACGCAATGATGGGCACCGTCGCGCTCGAGGCCCGCGGCGTCGATTGGACCCGGATTCCGCTCAACGTCGGGTTCTCGCTCCGTCTCAACCTCTACGCCACCCCGCTCGAGCGACAGATCCTCCTGTTCGCGATCGAGCAGTCGCTGATGCCGGCCGAGACCGGGAAGCGATTCGAGTATGAGACGGCCGTCGCCGCGGGCGAGGCGCTCTCGGAGCACTTCCACGACTACGACTGGGCCGACGAAGTGCTCCACGCGCAGATCGGCCGGCGGCTGCTCAAGCGAGAGGGAATCACGGGCCAGGAAGCGATCGACCGCGCGGCGGCGGTGCAAGACAAAACCTGGGAAGCGCTCCAGCCGCATCGCTCCGAGCCCGAGCGCGACTGGTGGAACGACTTCGTCCAGCGGGTCCTGGGGAAGCCGAGCGCGCTCGCTCCCGAGGATCGCGCCGAGCTCAAGATCATCGCCGAGTAGCTCGGCCACCAACCGCCTAACGCAAACCCTCGTGTCGCTCACCTTCCACCTCATCCCGCACACCCATTGGGATCGGGAGTGGTACCTCACCCGGGCCGGGTTTCAGGCGCGGCTCATTCCGATGATGGACGACCTCCTGGACCGGCTCGAAGCGAACCCCGACCCGGTCCCGTTCGTGCTCGACGGGCAGACCGTCATCCTCGAAGACTATCTCGCGGTGCGCCCGGAGCGCGCGGCCCGGGTCGCCGAGTTGGTGGGCTGCGGCCTGCTTCAAGTCGGCCCGTGGTATGTCCTCGCCGACGAGCTGATTCCTTCCGGCGAATCGCTGGTTCGCAACCTCCTCATCGGGCGGCGGGAAGCGCGCCGGTTCGGCCGGGAGCTCGACGTGTTCTACAGCCCCGACGCGTTCGGCCACCCCGCGGCCGGCCCCGAGCTCGGCGCCGAGCTCGGCCTCACGCGGGCGGTGCTCTGGCGGGGCGCCGGACCGGCGTTAGGCGCCCTGCGGGACCTGTTCCGGTGGCGCCATTCGAGCGGCGCATCGCTCCTCGTCTACCATCTTCCGCCCGACGGCTACGAGGTCGGCTCCACCCTTCCCGGTGCCGGCCCCGCGCTGGCGTCGCAATGGCAGAGGACACGGGAGTCGCTGGTGGGGCGCGCGGCCTCGGGACAGATCGCGGTATTCGTAGGGGCCGACCACCACGCCCTTCATCCCGGCCTCGACCGCCTAGTCGGTGAGATTCAGGCGCTCGAACCCGATAACGCGGTGCGGATGAGTCGGCTCGACGAGTACTTCGCGGCGGTCGAGGCCGAGGCGCCCTCGCTTCTCGTCGTCGAGCACGAGCTCCGGTGGTCGTCCGGCCACACCTGGACACTCCAGGGAGTTCACGGAACCCGAGCGCGCCTCAAGCGGCTTCACGGCGCGGCGGAGCTCGAGCTCGCGCGCGTCGCGGACCCGCTCGTGGCACTTGCCATGTCCGGGCGGGGCGTGAATCAGTTGCCCTTGCTTGCGCACGCCTGGAAGCAGCTGGTCCAGTCTCAGTTCCACGACACGATCGCGGGGACCGTCAGCGACGACGTGGCCGCGGAGCAGGCGGTTCGCTTGGCGGGCGTCCGCGCTGTGAGCCGCTCTCTGGCGCGCCGGTCGATCGAGGTGCTCGTCGGGCACGACCCCGATCGGGTGCGGGACGCGGGCGCCGCCGGCTCGCCGGCGTTCGTCCTGTTCAATCCCGTGCCCCGCGTCAAGAAGGGAATCACGATCGCGGAGCTCAATCTGTTCCGCCGCGACGAGCTGGTGGGCCCGCCCGGAGCGCGGAAGCCGCGCCGCGCAGAGCCGTTCGGCGCGTTCACCCTGGTCGGACCGTCCGGAACGCGGATCCCGGTGCAGGTGTTAGGCAGGCAGGTGGGACAGGACCGGGCCGACGCCCGCTATCACTATCCCGATCAAGGCAAGGTAGAGCTTGTGCTTCCTTCCGAGGAAGTCAAGGTCGAAA
>JBDTOH010000009.1:0-28185 GCA_039933355.1 Gemmatimonadota bacterium
CACACCGGGTGATTCGAATGACAACTCTCGCGGATTCGCTGAAGCAGGGCTACGGGTTCGCCCAGCCGGTTCTCACGTTAGGCGCGGCGCTCGACGGCGCCGCGGTGATTCAGGAGCCCAAGATCGGGTTCCCGCTTGCGATGATGAACCGTCACGGCCTGATCGCGGGCGCTACCGGCACCGGCAAGACCAAGACGATTCAGCTCCTCGCCGAGCAGCTCTCGGCCCAGGGGGTGCCGGTCTTCGTCGCCGACATCAAGGGGGATGTCTCCGGGATTGCGATGCCGGGTATCCGCACCCCTGCGATCGACGACCGCCTCAAGTCGATCGGGGCGACGTGGGAGGCGGTCGGTCATCCGACCGAATTTGTGAGCCTGACCGGCAAGAACGGGGTCCAGCTCCGTGCTACGGTCGCGTCGTTCGGGCCGCTGCTCCTCGCCAAGGTCCTCGAGCTGAACGACACCCAGGCGAGCGTTCTCGCCCTCGTGTTCAAAGCGTGCGACGATCAGCGGCTTCCGCTCCTCGACTTCGACGACCTCCGCGCGGTGCTCAAGTTCCTCTCGAGCGATGACGGGAAGCCGACGCTGGAGCAGTACGGAGGGATGTCCACATCGACGGTCGGTGTTCTGCTCCGGAAAATGGTCGAGCTCGAAACCCAAGGTGCGAAGACGTTCTTCGGCGAACCGGAGTTCGACGTTCGCGACCTGCTCCATGTCACCCCCGATGGCCGGGGCGTCATCACGCTGCTCGAGCTCTCCGACGCGCAGGACAAGCCGGCGCTCTTTTCGACCTTCATGATGTGGATGCTGGCCGATCTGTATCACAATCTTCCCGAAGCGGGCGACCTGCCCAAGCCCAAGCTGTGCTTCTTCTTCGACGAGGCCCACCTCCTGTTCCGCGACGCATCGAAGCCGTTCCTCCAGCAGGTCGAGCAGATCGTGAGGCTGATCCGTTCGAAGGGGGTTGGGATCTACTTCGTCACTCAGACGCCCAAGGACGTGCCCGAAGAGATCCTCGGCCAGCTCGGCAACCGGGTCCAGCATGCGCTTCGGGCCCACACGCCCGACGATGAGAAGGCGCTCAAAGCCACCGTGCGGACGTTTCCGAAGACGGCGTACTATGATCTCGAGGAGACGTTGACCTCGCTCGGGATCGGAGAGGCGGTCGTGACGGGACTCGATCCGCGCGGAGTCCCCACGCCAGTGGTCGCGGCTCGGCTCGTTCCGCCGACGTCCCGGATGGCGCCGCTCACGCCCGACGAATTCTCCAAGGAGCTCGCCGAGTCGGATCTGGTGCGGGAGTATGGAACCGCGATCAATCGGGAGAGCGCGTACGAAATGCTGGCCAAGCGCCTAACGGAGGCCGCGCCCCCGCCGATGGCCGCGGCGCCGGCAGCTCCCGCTCCCGAGCCGGCCAAGGGATCGAAAGCGGGAAAGACGATGCTCCAGATCGCGGGCGCCGCGCTCCTCGGCGCGCTCACCTCGTCGGTGGCTCGGACCGCCGGCCGCGAACTGGTTCGCGGCGTCTTCGGCATGCTGACCGGTAAGGCGCCGCGCCGAACGACCCGGTCTCGCTGGTAGCTATTTCTTGGTGACCTGCTCCTCGCGGAGGATCTTCTTCGAGAACCAGAAGACCAGCCACGCGACGATCAGAAAATCGATTCCGGCGCCAATGATCGGCCCGATCGCAAAGTGCTGGCTCCGAATGTCGAAGCCCCAGGTCTGCCAGTCGCCGCCGATCGGAATGAGCCCGATGATCGGCATCAAGAGACCCTTGACGACCGCGGTGACCAGGTCGTTGAGCTTCCCGCCGATGATGACCGCGATGGCCAGGCCGATCACGCCGTACACCTTCAAAAACTGAACGAATTCTTTGCCCATGGCATCCTCGCTGATGGGGTTAAGAGGGAAGGGCCGCGTTCGACGCGGCCCTCCGCACATCCTGACTGTCGGCCATTGTTGATTCGAGAGACTCGCGGGCGCGAATGTACGCCGCGGGTGAGACCGCGGCAAGTCGCCGCGGGGCTAACTGACTTGGATCAGCGCGAAATTGCGGCGCCCCTTCTGCAGCGCGATGTATCGGCCCGCGATGACATCTTGGCCGGTCAGGGTCCCGTCGGTCTCGGTCACTTTGTCACCGTTGACCGAAAACCCCTGGCCTTGGATTCCGCGGCGAGCATCCGCCTTCGAGGACGCCAGCCCGGATTCGATCAGTGCATCGACGAGCGGGAGCCCGTCAGCGAGCTTCGCGGCCGGCACAACGACGGTGGTGACCTCGCCGGCCACGATCGCCAGCGTCTCCGGGTCTACCGTCTTGAGCTCCGCGCCGCCGAACAGGACCTCGCTCGCCGCGACCACTCTTGCCGTCACCGCTTCACCGTGAATCCTGCTGGTCATAGCGGTGGCGAGGAAGCGCTGAGCGGTTCGCTTTCCCGGGTCGGCCGAGTGGGCGCCGACGAGCTCCGTGATCCGCTCGACCGGCTCGAAGGTAAAAGTCTTGAGCAGGCGGTCGAGGTCGTGATCCTCGGTGTTGAGCCAGAACTGATAGAACTTGTACGGCGACGTCTTCGCGGGATCGAGCCAGACGTTCCCGCTTTCGCTCTTGCCGAACTTGGCGCCGCTCGCGGTCGTGAGCAGGGGAAGGACGAGGCCGTGCGCGCCCTTACCGGTCCGCCGCCCGATCAGCTCGATCCCCGCCGTGATGTTGCCCCACTGGTCGCTGCCGCCTAACTGCAGCTCGCACTGCTGGGTCCGATTGAGGTGCTCGAAATCGTGGGCCTGAACCAGCATGTAGGCGAACTCGGTGAACGAGATTCCGGCGTCGAGCCGGCTCTTCACCGAGTCCTTCTGGAGCATGTAGTTGACCGTGAAATGCTTGCCGGTATCCCGAAGGAATTCGAGCAAGCCGAGCGAGCCGAGCCAGTCCGCGTTGTTGAGGAGACGGGCGCCCGAGGGACCGCTGAAATCGAGGAACCGCTCGAGCTGGGTCCGAATACCCCGCGCGTTCGCCTCGACCTCCTCGGCCGACAGCATCGGCCGCTCGTTTCGCTTCCCGCTCGGGTCGCCCACCAAGCCGGTGCCGCCGCCGACCAGGGCGATCGGCCGACCCCCGGTTCGCTGGAGCCAGGCGAGCGCCATGACCGGCACCAGACTTCCGACGTGCAGCGAGTCCGCGGTCGGGTCGAAGCCGACGTAACCGGTAATCGGTCCCTGACTCAACCGGTCGGCGAGCCCAGGAGTGGCGTCATGGACGAGACCGCGAGATGTCAGCTCGGTGAGTAGCGTCATCGGCAAGGCTTAGGGCTTAGGGTGTAGGTTTGGGATGAAGGTAAGGTCGGTCCCCTCAATACCTAAGCCCTGCGCCCTACCTCCTGCTATTTTCCTTGCATGGCTTCTAAAGTCCGATCCCGCATCTCGAGATGGTGGCACTCGCCCACCATCCGCTACCGCGTCCTGCTATCGTTGGCGGCGGTCCTCATTTTCGGGGTGTCGCTGCTGGTCAGCATGTGGTCGAACGTCTGCGGCGGCGGGGCGTGCCCGTCGATCGCGGGGCTCGTCAGCTACGATCCCGACCAGGCCTCGAAAGTGTACGCCGCTGACGGTCGGCTGGTCACGGACTTGGGGCTCGAGCGGCGGACGGTGGTCCCGCTCCGCGAGATGTCGCCGGCGCTGATCGCGGCATTCCTTGCGACCGAGGACCGCCGATTCTACGACCATAACGGCGTCGACTGGATTCGCTTCTTCGGGTCGGTCAAGGCGATCCTCACGCTCAAGCGGGTCGAAGGCTTCTCGACCATCACGATGCAGCTCGCGCGCAATCTCTGGCCGACGGAGATCGACCCGCACCAGCGGCATGGCTGGGCCGGCGTCAACCGGAAGATCCGCGAAGCCCGGGTCGCGATGGAGATCGAGAAGACCTACCCCAAGGACAAGATCCTCGAGCTTTACCTCAATCAGATCAACCTCGGCAATGGGGCGTATGGGGTCGAGTCCGCGGCCCAGCGCTATTTCGGAAAATCCGCCCGCCAGCTCAACGTCGCCGAGGCTGCGATGCTCGCGGCGATTCCGCGGGCTCCCGGCCGCTATAACCCGCGCCGGTATCCCCGCTTCGCGGTCCAGCGGCGGAACCTCGTCATCAACCTCCTCCGCGATGACGGCAAGCTCTCCAGGGAGTCCGCCGAGGCGTGGAAGGCCTATCCGGTGGCGCTCTCGTCCCGCTCCGACTACTCCGGCGTGGCCGAGTATTTCGTCGAGTACGTCCGCCAGATCATGCAGGCGCGCTACGGCGACGAGATCTATCGCAACGGGTACCGGATCTTCACCACGCTGGATCTCGACCTTCAGCTCGCCGCCGAGCGCGCGCTCGAGGCGCAGCTCGAGACGATCGAAGAGGGGAAGATGTACGGCAAGTTTCCCCACAAGACGTATCGGCAGTACATCGACGCGAAGGGCGACCAAGACGAGGAGGACGAGGAGCAGAACTACAGCCCGTATCTGCAGGGGCTCATGGTCACGGTTGACACGAAGACGGGGTACGTGCGCGCGCTCGTCGGTGGTCGGGACTTCCAGGACTCCAAGTTCAACCGGGCGACGCAGGCGTACCGTCAGGCCGGCTCCACCTTCAAGCCGTTCGTGTATGCGGCGGCGGTCCGGGCGGGCATTCCGCTGAGCCAGATCTATGAGGACTCGCCGGTGAGCGTGCCGATCCCGGACCAGCCCGATTGGACGCCGAAGAACTACGACAACAAGTTCGAGGGCAACATGCCCGCGCGCCGGGCGCTCTACATGTCGCGGAATACGATCGCGGTGAAGATCGGGCTCGAGCTCGGCGTCGACGCGGTCGTGAGCGAAGCGACCAACATGGGGATCACGACGCGGATCCCCCGGGTGCCGTCGATCTTCATCGGCGCGGCCGACGTTATCCCGATCGAGCTGATCACGGCGTTTGCCACGTTCGCCAACATGGGCGTTCGGGTCTCGCCGCTCGCGATTCTCCGGGTCGAAGACCGGCAGGGCAACATCGTCTGGCAGCCCGATGTGAAGACCGCGCGGGTGATGGATCCACAGCACGCCTGGCTCATCCTCGATGCCCTCAGGGACGTGGTTCGCGTCGGCACGGCACGGGGCGCCGTCGTCGGCAACGGGTTCACGCTACCGGCCGGCGGCAAGACCGGGACGACCAACGACGGGATGGACGTCTGGTTCATCGGCTTCACGTCCGACCTCGTCACCGGCGTCTGGATGGGGTTCGACAAGAAGCAGGTCATCAAAAGCGACGCGCAGGGTGGCAAGCTTGCGGCGCCGGCGTGGACGTCGATGATGAAGGAAGTCTACGAGCGTCGAAAGGCGCCCCCGCCGTGGTCGGCGCCGCCCGATCTCATCACCGCGGAAATCGACAAGTCGACCGGCTATCTGGCGACGTCGTTCTGCCCGCGCGATCGGGTCGGCCCCGAGTATTTCTATCCCGGCACCGAGCCGACCCAGCGCTGTCCGGTGCATTCGGGCCGAGCGGCCGGCGGCGCGGCTGCCGGGGCGCCTAACCGCCCATAAGCGCGGCGACCGGTCCCGCGCGCATGCCGGCTCACCGTCTCGACGCGCGCTGGCTCCTCACGATGGACGGTCCTCCCATCGAAGGAGGCGCTGTCCTGATTGATGCCGGCGGACGTCTCGAAGCAGTCGGGCCGGGAGATTCGGTACCCCTTCCCGAAGGGGCGCTCGAGTCGAGCTTTCCCGATGCCGTAATTCTTCCCGGGCTCATCAACACCCACACGCATCTCGAGCTCACCGGCTTCGCGGGTCTGGTTGCGGATCCTGACTTCGCGCCCTGGATTCGGAGCCTTCGGACTCTCAAGGCAGCTCGGTCTCGCGACGCCTTCCTCGAGGCCGCGCGGGACGGTGTCCGCCGATGTTTCGCGGCGGGAGTCACCACCGTTGCGGACACCGGCGATTCCGGCGTGGTCATGCAAGCGCTCGCAGAGGCAGGCGGGAGCGGGATCGTCTACCAGGAAGTGTTCGGGCCGCATCCGGATCAGGTCCGCGAGAGCATGAATGGGCTCGTCGCGCACGTCGCTGAGCTCCGGACGTTCGAGTCTGATCGGCTGAGGCTCGGAGTGTCGCCTCACGCGCCGTATACGGTCAGCGGTCTTCTGTATGAAGCGGTCGCCCGATTCGCCCGCGATGAGCACCTTCCGGTTGCCGTACACATCGCCGAATCCAAAGAGGAGACCGAGCTCGTGACCCGGGGCCGTGGTCCCTTCGCCGAGGCCTGGCGAGGTCGCGGAATCCCGGGGCTCGACGTTCAGGCCGGCGGCGCCTTTCCGCGCTCTTCTGTGGCTTGGCTCGACCGTCACGGGGTGCTCGCGCCGGAAACGTTATGCATTCACGCCGTCCAACTCGACCCGGCCGACGTCGCGCTGCTGGCGCTCCGCGGCGCTGCGGTCGCCCACTGCCCCTGCTCCAACCGGGCCCATCGGCATGGTGACGCTCCGATCGCGGCCCTGCTCGCGGCCGGGATTCGGGTCGGAGTCGGAACCGACTCCGAAGTGAGCGGGAAGCTCGACCTCATGGCCGATGTCCGGCTTGCTCGCCGGCTCGCCGCCCTCTCCGCCGATGCCGCGCTCGGGCTCGTGACGCGAGATGCCGCCGGCGCGCTTGGGATCCCCGCCGGACGCCTCGTTCCCGGGGCGATGGCAGACCTGGTCGTCCACAAAGTGAGGGGCGTGGACGGCGGCTCTATGGCGGATGCTCTTCTCGACCAGTGGGATCCCGCGGTTGGGCTGGTCGGGACCTGGATCGGAGGTCGGCGGGTGTACCGGGCTGGTCACGAGGGGGGTGTGGCTTGATCCCAACCCTCCTCCCCCCCTACAATCAGGGAGACGCTTCTACCTGGAGAGCCGGCGTGCGATGTCTCGCGCTGAACGCATCCTTCGAACCCCTCACGATGGTCCCGCTCCGGCGGGCCCTCCGGCTCGTCATTGACGGGAAGGCCGAGATCGTCGAGGCGGAGCGAGGTGAGACGATTCGGAGCGCGAGCATCGCACTCCCTAAACCGGCGATCATCCGGCTGGTCAAGTTCGTCCACGTGCCGCGGAAGTTCCGGCGCCAGGTCACCAATACTTTCCTCTTCGCCCGAGACGACTACACCTGCCTCTACTGCAGGCGCAGCCATGTAGCCTTGCGTCACCGGGAGTGCCTGACGCGGGATCACTTGGTCCCGCTGTCGCGCGGTGGAACCAATCTCTGGACGAACGTGGTGACTGCCTGCAGCAGCTGCAACACGAAGAAGGGCAACCGGCTGCCGGACGAGTGCGGCATGCATCCCGCTTACCCGCCGCACGAACCCCATTTCGTGCATCTCGCGTGGGCGGTCCGCCGCCTGACGGCCGCGCAGGCGAAATACATTCGGCTTTTCTACGGCGAAGAGGCGCTGCGGGCGATCGGAGGATAGGAAAGCGGGCGGGCGAGATGACTTCGAGGATCGGGGCCGAGCCTAACAGGGCCCGGGCCCCGTTTCGTTGGCGGCCGTCGGAGGCTACGGCGGCAGCACGATGAACTCCTCTGATTTTGCCTGGAGCTCTTCCGACGGCAGCCCCGCCATCCTGAGCAGGAACCGCCGGATTCCGCGGGTCACCGATTTTCCCTGGCTTTGCTCCCGCGGCTCCGGATCGCCGGAGAGGAAGCGTTCCAGCTCGTCGATGTCCGTGTCGGACAGGGCCGTGATCCGGAGCGTCAGCGTGTAGTAGAAGGTCCCGGGCCGGATCGGCGTGATATCGATCTGATTGATCAGGCCGAGATACCGAGCGACCGAGTCGCGGCTGGCGAACCGTGACGCCCGCGGCCGGGCCTCCACGCTCGTGACGGTGTACTCGTCCTGGAGCGGCTCTTTGGTCACGATCGTCTGCCACTCGGTCGCCTTGAGGAACTCGTCGATCCAGCCGTCCCGCGAACGCCAGATCTCGAGATGATAGCTCAGGATGACCGGCAGCGGTGCGTCGATCATGTCGGCCCAGCGCCGGTCTTTGAGCAGATCGTGGAGCTGGACGTACGGCTTTCGCTGGCCCCTGGCATCGACGGCCGGCGAGAGCCGGAGCGAGAGGTTCACGTGCGCCGACTGCGACTGGCCCGACCGGACCAGTAGCGCGACCGCGGCAGCGACGAGGACGAAGCGGCGAACCATCAGAAGCGTCGCTGCAACCGGACGACGACTCGAAACGGGACATTGTCGCTCAGCGCCTTCGCGAGGTAGACGCCAAGGCCGCCGGCGTCCACCCCGACGCCCGCATCGAACTTCCACTCGCCGAGATTGGGGATTCGATCGTTAGGTACCCGTCCGGGGCCGTCGCCCGAGAGCCACGCCTTGCCCCCGTCCCCGAAAAGGACCAAGTCCGCCTGCTGGAGCCCGACGATTCGCTGAAGGGTCGAGAAATCCCGGTTCGTGATCCGGAACGGCAGCCCGACGTTGATCCGGGTCCGGACCTCGAGCTGCACCGCAATCATCCGGTCGCAAAGCGCCGTGAGGGCCGGATCGGTCGAGCCCGGCGGGGCGCAGTTCATCGCCCGGAACGAGTAGCCGGGGAGAATGTCGGGGCCGCCTAACGAATAGCGCCGCTGGACCGCGAGCGGGTCACCGGCGACCCACCCGCCGCCCACCAGCCGGCCGTTGACCCGGCTGGTCGGGTTGAACCGCGCGAATCGCCGGACGTCGAACCAAACCCGCGAAAAGGAGTAGTGGCCCAGATCGATCGGCGCCCGCACGTCCGTCGGGAGCGTGACCGGCGCCGCGTCGTTGCTCGAGCTGTGCTCGGCGTGGGCGTGGATCAGCCAGCCGGACGTCGGCGAGCGCACGTCGTTTCGGGTATCCCAGTCGAACCCGATCCGGCTCGTGAGGTAGTGTCCGTCGTCGATCAGCGGATTGGGACGCCAGGTGTCGCTGTTGCGAAAGAGCGAGACCGGATCCCCGGCCCGGACCGACCGCTCGTCGTCCCACCTGATGGAGCCTTCGACCCGGAGATTCGGGATCGGGACCCCGAACCCGTACGCGCCTTGTCCCCGAATTTCGAAGTAGTCGCGATAGTCGCGCTGGAATAGGAATGCCGACCATCCCGATTCGCCCCGGCTGAGCGGCTGGTCCTCGACCGCGTCGATGACTCGATAGCCCCGGCCGCCGATTCCGAATCGCTTGTGCTCTCCAAAAGCCCACTCGGTCTGGATCACGAACCCGACGTCGTCGCGAAGATTTCGACGGTCCGCTGCCGGCCGGAAAATCGCCCGGGCGTCGAGCCTGGCGTCGATGGTCGGGAGCGGGTTACCGGTGAACGTGGGACCAAAGACGATCGGGAGGCCCTCAGTCCGGTTATAGGTTCGCCCGGTCTCGAGACTCAACGTCGTCTTGATGCGGCCGGCCTGAAAGCTTGCTCGCGCCGCGGCGATGTCGCTCAGTCGCCTCGGGCGCTCCCGGATCGCGACGAGGCCGCTCGCCATCCGGTACAGCGGCGCCGGATCCTCGTAGGCTCGGCGGGTCCCGGCGATCAGGCCGCCGGCACGGACCTCGATCCGTCCGCCGACTACCAGCGCGTTACCGATGATCTGGCCGCCGTCGGCGACCAGGAGATCTCCATTGATGACCACCACCGGACCGTCGATGTGCCCATAGACCCGAAGCGTCCCGCGGAACACCGCCACATGCCCCGCGAGCGAAGCGGTCTTGGGAAGCAGAAAGCTTCCCACCATTCGAGTTGCGGTAGAGTCGTTGTAGAACCCGATGAGCTCGCGGACCACCTCGGCCGGCAAGCCGCCCGGCTGAGCCGAGTCGGCGGCGGTGGCTTCGGGGCGGACTACGATCACGCTGTCCTGAGCCTGAAGCGGCCAGGTGCATGCGAAGCCGAGCACCGCCAGAGCCCATCGCCAACCGACCCCGCCAACTGGCCAGCTCCGCACCCCGCTCACGACAGCCCCAGCCGCTTCATCCGGCGGTATAGGTTTGCCCGGTCGGTCTGAAGCGCTCGGGCTGCCTCAGCGACGTTTCCGCTCGCCCGGCTGAGGGCCTCCCGAACCAGCGCGCGCTCGTAGTCGTCGAGCACGTTCGATAGCGACCGCCCGTGGAGGTCCGAGATCCCGTTTGCCGGCATCTCGGTCGTCACCTCGGCCCGGGTGACGCTGGTCCGGGGCAGCACCTGGCGGACCAGCGCCGCGTCGACTTCATGGCCGCCGATAATCGAGAGCCTCTCGACGATGTTTGCCAGCTCGCGGACGTTGCCGGGCCAGTCGTACGAAGCCAGGAGCGAGAGCGCTTCCGCCGTGAAGGACGCCGCCTGGTGCGACTGGATTCGCTCGGCGAGATAGGTCACCAAGGGCGGGAGGTCCGCCAGCCGATGACGGAGCGGCGCCACCTCGATCGGGAAAACGTTGAGCCGGAAGTAGAGATCCTCGCGAAATGTCCCGGCCGACACCGCCTGCTCGAGGCGCTGATTGGTCGCCGCGAGCACTCGGACGTCTGTCCGTTGGACCCGTTCCGCGCCTAACCGTTGGATCTCGCCGGTCTCGAGGACCCGCAGCAGCTTTGCCTGAGCTTCGAGGTTGAGATCGCCGACCTCGTCGAGAAATAGGGTGCCCGTATCGGCCAGCTCGAAGCGGCCAAGGCGCCGTTCCGCAGCGCCGGTGAACGCGCCGCGCTCATGTCCGAACATCTCGGACTCGACCAGGTCGCGCGGGATCGCCGCACAATTCACCGAGATGAACGGCTTGCCTGCGCGCCGGCTCGCGTGGTGGATTGCGTGCGCCACCAGCTCCTTGCCGGTACCCGATTCGCCCAGGATGAGAACCCGCGCCTCGGTCGGCGCGACCTGCGCGATCGCGGCGCGGACCCGATCCATCTCCGGTGTCATTCCGATCAACTCCGCACGGCCTCGTCCCAGCTGCGAACGGAGCACGCGGTTCTCGGCCTGCGCCCGGGTGAGGGCGAGAGCGGATCGCAGCGTGACCAGCACGGCCTCGGGCGTCAGCGGCTTCTCGAGAAACTGGAAGGCTCCGAGCTTGATCGCGCGGACCGCATCGGTGAGCTGCGCCTTGCCGCTCATCATGATCACCGGCGTTGCCGGATCGCGCTCCCGGATTCGCTCCAGCGTGGCGATCCCGTCCGGCCCCGGCGGCATCATCAGATCCAGGAGGATTGCGTCCGGAGTCTCGTCCTCGAGCATCAAGAGTGTCGCGTTGCCGTTCGGCGCCTCGATGACCTCGAAACCTTCGGATTTGAGCAACGCGCCGAGCATCCGTCGGATGTTGGCTTCGTCGTCGACGATCAGAATGCGAGCTGCCATGTCACCTCTCCCGTCGGTCCGCGATCCGCCGCTCCGTCAGACGTGCCGGTCCATCGGGACGCGGTGCCGTCGGAGACAGTGGAAGTCGAACCATGAACGTCGCCCCGCCGCCCGGCGTCTCGTCGACGTCGATTGTTCCGTGATGTAGGTCCACCGCTTGTTTGACGATCGCAAGCCCGAGCCCGGTTCCGTCGAGCTTATCCGTATAGTACGGTTCGAAGATCCGGTTTCGTTTCTCTCGCGGAATGCCCGGACCGTGATCCGCGATACTCACCACCACTGCGTCTCCGTGCCTCTGAATCGACACGTCGAGCCGTCCCACGCCGCCGCATGCTTCCGTCGCATTGCGGATCAAGTTGCTGAATGCGCGCCGCAGGGGATCGTAGTGCCCGACGATATGCGGCGCGTCGGCCACGATCTCGACCGTCGCCGTCATCCCAACCGGCACCGAAGTCCGAGCCAGCTCCTGCAGGAGCTCGCCTAAGTCGACGTGGGCCGGCGGACCCTCAGGCAACCGGCCGAGATTGGCGAAGTCGCGCGCGAGCTGCTCGAGCCGAGTCGTCTCCGAGCGGAGGACCTCGATCGCCTCCTCCTGATCGGGCGTCGCGCTCCGCGCAACCTGCGCGATCGCGAACCGGACGGGCGTCAGCGGATTCTTCATCTCGTGGGCCACTCGGCGGGCCACTTCCCGAAAGGCGCGGAGTCGTTCCGATTCGAGCTCGGACAGACGGGCCACCTGAAGGCTCGAAGCCATGTCGCGAAACGCCGTTCGGAGCGCCGCGAACTCCGGTGCTCCATCCGAAGTGACTTCATGAGGGAGCGCTTCGTTACGCCGAATGTTTCCAGTCCAGCCAACCAGCTCGTCGATTGGCCGGCTCAACTGCCGAGCCAGCCCCCTCCCGAGGATCACAGCGAGAATCGCGAGGAACGATCCAATCACCGCCAGCGCGATTCCGAGCCCGATAGTTTGATATCGCTTGAACACGACTGCGCGAACCGAAAGCGTTGCTCGCTGGCGAAGGACCTCGCGGTGGGTCGTCAGGGCAGCTCGCTCTGGGTCCGACAGCCGGTTCGTGTCCAACACCTGGAGCAGGCTCCGCCCCGACTCCCGGACCGGCTTCATTGCAGACTGAATCGCCTTTGCCGGATTGTTGCTCAGCACCGCGATCCCCCATCCAAGGAGCCCGACCGCCGCGGGCACAGCTCCAAGGAAGAAGAGGACCAGCAGAATCCGGTCTCGGAAGGAGATCGACCGCATGGGAGGAATACTAATCTTCAAATCGAGCGGAGACGCCCCGGCCGCAGGTTGGGCGGGGCGCGACGCCTTCGATGCGCGGGCGAACCGTCTATTTGTGTCCGAGGATTGGTGAGCGAGCGTCGGCACGTTCGCTGACGCGGGGCCGCCTGCCGGCGCGGAGCGTCGCGATGCCGAGCCACCCGAAAGCGATGATCCCCGTGAGGTGCTTCATCGCGGCCTTGGCCGCACCCGTTACAAAGACCTCCCTGGCCTCGGGGCTCGTCTCTCGGCGAACCTGGATCGAGTCGAGCGCGAAGCTGATGAGCAGGATCAACAAAATCAGCGCACCAATGGCGTTCAGGATCCCCAACGTCTTGAACGTCCGGTTGTGCCCGGCGAATCCGGCAATGAAGGTCGCCAGCAGACTGCCCAGCATCGGCGTCAGAAGAAACCCTGAGAGAAGCCCCATGCTGCCGTACCGCCAGCTTGGATCGCTCGGCTGAAACGGCCAGAGTGTCAGGGCGAAGTCGAACAAGGAGAGAGCAACAAGGAGAAAGGCGACGAAATAGCCCGCGCCTGTGAGCCCTGTCAGCCTTCGGTTGGTCGTTTCGTCCAGCATGCCCATCCTTTCGCTGGCTACCCGTAAAGCAAAAGGCGGACCGAGGTGACCCTCGGCCCGCCCAAAATGTACTGCCCAGCAGCCTTAGAGGCCTACTTGTTGTTCTTCCGCCGACGGGCCAAGCCGGCTCCGCCGATGCCAACCAGACCGACCGCCATGAGACCCATTGTCACGGGTTCGGGCGTCGCGGTCAAATCGCCGTCGATGAAGATGTGCTCCTGGAAGCCGCATCCGGTCCAGGGTGCTCCGGCCGGCGAGGCCGCAGCGCACCGCGCGACCGCGACGTCGGTGAGGACGAAGGCGTTGTTGTAGTAGTAGTTCTTGTAGTTCGTAGTGGCCGAGTTGAGCCACGAATTCACGGTCAGCACGTCGTTCGCGTTCAAGATGCTTGGCGTCCCCGGGGTGGTCAGCGCCCAGATCGCGGCATGGATGTACTTCCAATCGGCGGTATTGCCAGCCTTGAACTGCGACGAGAGGTACGCGGCCTTGCGATAGGTATCGCCGCCGAGCAACGTGCCCCAACGGGTCTTGCTCACATCCGCCCCGGTGCCCAGCCCGCTGATCCAGACGTCGTAATGGTTGCCGACGCTGATGTGGTTGAGATAGTCCACGCACCAGACGTCAATGTTGTTGCCGTCCAGCTGCGCCTTGTAAGTCCCGACTGACACGCCCCAGCCGGAAACCGAGCTTCCTGCCAGAAACTTGTACTTGCCTAGTGTCTGGGCGGATGCCTGACTCGCCGGAACGGCGACCAGGGCAAGCAGTGCCAGGGCTCGAGTAAAGCGCATGCGGTATCCTCAGTTTCGAAGTAGCTGAAATCGTCGATGTAGGCAAAAGCCGATGGGACAGCCTGGAGCAGCCTTCGTGCCTGACAAATAAACTGTCGGCATTTTATTCAGTCTAACTGTGCAACCGCTGTTGCGATAGTGACTTACAAAAAATCAGTACAAGAATATCGGCGCGCTGCTCGACAAGAATCTCGACACATCGTCCTTGCTTGTTGCAGGGAGTCATCAACAGAAGTGACTCTACATCGCGGCGAGTCGTCTCCTTTAAGTATCCGAGGGGGCTTTCGGCGCCGACTAGAGCCGGGCATGGTGGGTGGGCGCAACGGCCGCTAAGTAGCCCTGTGGCATCCATTCTGCAATATTTGTTAGCGGCTGTTCCACCCTCCCAAGCCTAGGGTCCGCAATGCGGCTGCTGCACGTCAACGCCCTCTCGGTCATTGTTCTCTCGTTCGTCCTCCCGCTCACCGCCCGGGCTCAAAGCCTCACCGGAGGCTCCATTCGCGGTGTCGTCCTAGCGGCCGATGGTTCCCCTGTCTCCGGAGCCGAGGTGGTGCTCGAGACGCTCGACCGGCGCGCGGCCCGGACTCTGGAGTCGGATCGGCACGGCGCGTTCACCGTTTCTCTGCTTCCACCGGGAACCTATTCTATCCTCGTGGAGCAGGTCGGCTTTCAGCCCGTCCGCCGGCTCGGCGTGACGATTCGGGCCGGCCAGCAGACCGGCGTTACGATCAGGCTCGAGCGACGTCCCCCGCCGATCACGTCAGTCACGGAGATCGACGTCCCGGCCACCAGCTCCGGCCTGGCCGGTGGGCGCCTCGTTGATGGACACGAGCTCAGAGAGTTCGACTACGGGCCGGGTCTCGGGGGGGTGAGCCGCGGGACCACCGCGCTTCCCTTTGCCGCCGACGGTCGGTTCGGCTTGGGGCTCGCCGGGCTCGGCCTGACCCCGAACCGAACCAAGCTCCTCGTCGACGGTTTCCCCGAGGTGCTGATCCGACACCCAGGCTTCCCTGGTGAACCGCTCGATGCGCCGCTCTTTGCCCGCCCGGGCCTGGACCAGGTTCAACTGCTGACGACCGGCGCGGATGCGGAATGGCGGAGCGCCGCCGGGCCGATCGTCGCGGCTCAGACCCGGCGAGGTACCAACGCGCTGTCGCTGCTCCCCTGGGGCCGGTTCAGCACCGCCAAGCTCGGGACCAACGCCGTGCTCAATCCCGCCGATAGCGCTGCCTCCTCGTTCGAGGTCGGAGCGGTCCTGAGCGGGGCCATCGTTCCGGATACCGCTTTCTTCTCGCTCAGCGGCGAGTATCGCTCGATCGAAACGCCGTCAGCCTCCCCGTGGGAATCCGACGCATCCCAGTTCGATGGCGGTCCGGTCTCCTTACGCCAGACGATTGCAGCCATCGGAGCAGACAGCTTCGGCACCCAGCTCGGCAGCTACCTGGCGCCGGTGGTGCGGACCTGGAAGGGCGGCGGAGCGTCCGGGCGCCTCGATTGGGCCCTCAACGCGCATCATGCCTTGATGGTGCGGGCCGGATATTCCCAGCGAACGGAAACAAACCCGATGCTCGGGGCCGAGGTCGCCTCTGATCAGGGCACCCGCCTCGAAGCACGCGACATCTCCGGTGCACTGAGCCTGACTTCGACCGGTGAGGCGCTGGCCAACGAGCTCCGGTTCGGATTCTCGTCGGCTCGGCGGGCGTGGTCGGCGGCCGCGGTCCCGACAACGTACCTCGTGGGCGACGGCATCCGGTTCGGCGCAAATCCGGGGCTTCCTGGGACGTTCAGTCGGAACGGCGTCACCATCTCCGATGCATTCCAGTTCGGGTTGGGGCCTCACGCATTCAAGGCGGGCCTCAACCTCGACTTCGGCAGTCACGAACAAGACTGGTTCTACGGGATCGGACGGACCTATTTGTTCGGGAGCCTCGACGGCTTCGCGGCCGGGCAGGGTGTTTTTACCGAAGCCGTTGCCACGAATCCCAAAGCAAAATTCTCGACGACGGACGCCGGGCTCTTTTTGGAAGACGTCTGGTCCGTTACGACCTCCCTCCAGGTTCTGCTCGGCCTTCGGTGGGAAACCCAGGGGTTGCCGGCGTCCAAACTGGCCCTGAATCAGCCGTGGCTCGACGCCTCGGGCCTGCGGACGGATCTATCTCCCAAGGACCACAAGGGCATCGCGCCTCGGGTCGGCTTCGTGTGGAACGTTGAAGACCGCGGCGATTGGATCGTCCGCGGCAATGCGGGCCTCTTCAACACTGGAATGGATCCGGCGACCTTCTCGGAAGCGATGATCACCGCCGGTGGCCTAACGGTTCGCCGTACCGACGGCGCGGTTGACTGGCCGGCCGGGCAGGGCGGCGTCGGGCGCCAGCGACTGACGTTCTTCACCGATAACTACCGGGCGCCGCGGAACTTCAAGGGCGAGCTCGAGATTCAGCGAAATCTCGGGGCCGGCGTCACCTTCGACGTCGTCGGCGGCTACTACCATGCCGACTATCTGCTCCGCCGCACCGATCTCAACTTGGTCCCGTCGCCGCTCAGTCAGACGACCGAGGGCCGGCCGGTGTTTGGCAAGCTCGTCAAACGCGATGGCATGATCACTCCCGAGGCGGGAACCAATCGGCGATTCGACGACTTTGACCTTGCCAGCGCCATGGTGCCGACCGGTTACGCCGACCATTACGAGGTCACCGCAAGTTTGGAGCGCCGGCTGACCCGTGGCCTCACCGTGATCGGTTCGTACACGTATTCACGCACTCGGGACAATCTGGTCGGACAGCTCGAGCCCGACCCGGCCAATCAGTTGTCGCCGTTTCCGGGAGGCCTGAACGGCGTCGACTGGACGGTGGGCGTCTCCGACGTGGACGTGCCACATCGGGCGGCCGCTACGCTGGAATACCAAAGCCGGGGATCCTCACCGATCACCCTCCGCGCGAGAGGGCGGATGCGTTCCGGCCTCCCGTTCACTCCCACGTTCCGGCGCGGTGTGGACGTGAATGGAGACGGAGGCGGCGGGACCGACCCCGCATACCTCGACGCGGCGCTGCCGAGTCTCGCGACCGCGCTTGCCGCGGCGGGCTGCACTCAAACGGCGAGCAACACCTTCGCCGAGCGGAACTCCTGTCGCTCGAAAGCGGTCCAGTCGCTCGACCTCAATCTCAAGATCGTCTTGCCTGTGAAGCTTGGGACGGGGCCCCGCCTCGCCTTCCAAGTCGATGCCTTCAACGTCGTGTCTTCGGCCGTCGGTCAGATCGACCGCGCCTTGGTGCTGATCGATCCCGCCCGTCCACTCACTACCACCGGGACAGGGAGGGTCGTGTTGCCGCTCCTCATCAACCCGTCCTTCGGAACTTTGCAGAGCAGACTCGGTGAGCCGCGACTCGTCCGTTTCGGCCTGAGCCTGGAGTATTGATCATGCAACGCCGCCAATTCCCCATTGCGCCGCTTTCCGCTATTGCGGGCGCCATCATTGCGATCGGGTGCAGCAATGCTGGCACCGGTCTGGATCAGTCGATCACGACTACCGGCGCCATCGTCGTCGCGGTGTATCTCGACCGCGATGGTTCCCGCACGTTCACCCCGGGGATCGACACGCTTTTTCCGAATGCGAGCGTCGGGCTGATCCTCAAGAACGGCACCGATACCGTAAAATCGGGTCGGACCAATTCGAGCGGTCAGATCAAATTCGACAACCTCCCGTTCGGTCAATACACGGTGGTCGTCGATCCGCGCAGCATTGGAGATTCGCTCCAAGTCCAAGCCATTGATTCGGCGAACATTCAGGTCGCGGCCAATACGGCCGCTGACTCGGTCGCTGTCCGGATTGGGTATCCGGAGGTCTCGATCCGGCAGGTGCGCGGGATGGCGGCCGGCCGGCGCGTGTTCATTCGCGGGATCATTCTTGCCGGCGTGCAGTCGTTCCGTGATACGACGTCCCACGTCGCCGACAGCTCGAGCCAGTTGCGGCTCACCCGAGTGTCGCTCCGTGGCGGCATCGTCGGCAACTCGCCCGGAGATAGCGTGAGCGTTCTGGGATCGACCTCGTCCCGTAGCGGGCAGCCCACCCTCGACAACGCGCTGATCTCACGAATCGGCGCGCGGCCCGCCCCTGTCCCCACGGCGATCTCCACCGGGCAGGCGGCCTCGGCGAGTGGCGGAACGCTGGATGCCGCGCTCGTGCAGGTCACCGGCGTGAACATCACCGACACCGCGACTGTGGCGCCGGACTTCGAGGTCAAGGTGACCGACGGGTCCGGGACGCTCACGATTCTGCTCGACGGCAACATCAACTTCGCGCGCGGCAATTTCCGCCCGAACTTCCGAACCATCAATGTCCGGGGCGTGCTCGTGCCTAACGGGCTCGGATCGTGGAGCCTGAAGCCGCGCGATGTGGGCGACGTCACCTTCAACTAGTCGACGGGATCCGCCGGGCCCGCCGAGCGAAATAGATCGGAGGGCCGGCGAGCAGCAGTACCCAGACGAGCGAGGCGACCCGCGCCGGCAGGCCGAGCGCTATGGACCTCGGTGCGATGAAAGCCCACCCGATGGCGGGTGAGAGAGTAAACCGGCGAAGGATGGCGTGCTCTTGTCCCCTGGTGGCGACCTGCAGCTCGTAGCGTCCCCGGGCGAACACGGCCCGCACATCGACGGTGTCGCCGGCGCGAGAGGGAATCACCCGGCGAGCGACGAAGCCGGGGGCGCGGAGCCGGACCGATTCGCTCCGAAGCCGGACTTCGAACCGGAGATCTCGGCCGTCCTGGCCGAGCAGCAGGACGCGACGCTGGTGCGCGTCGAATATGCTCACGACCGGCGCGAGCGCTGGAGTGGGCGCGCCGGTCACCAAACGGGTCTCGAGTACGATCCCATCGGTCAGCGCGCCGCGACGCAAACGATCCCAGTCTCCGATGAGGCCAATCGGGACCGGGGCTCGATTCACTGTTGCGCGAAGGACGCGGCCGGGAAATGTGCTGTACTGCCCGAGCACCGGCGCCAGTTGACCATACCACGGATCGTTCGGGAGATCGAGATCGGACAGCCGCCAGCCGAGGCCCAGAATCGCGAGCGCTGTCACCGACGTGGCCGCCGCCAGCCGGCGGGCGACCCCGGGTGACGGTTTGATGAGCGCCATGAGGTGGCGGCCGATCACCGCCCCGATCCATCCGCCGATGGCATTGGCCAGCAGGTCGCCGAGCGCGGCGTCGCGGCCCGGGATCGCGAAGAATTGGATCGACTCGACTGCGATCGACAGCCCAAGAGCGGACAGGGACGCAACCAGCACACTCCGGCTGGTCCGAACCGCCGCGAAACCAAAGGGAATGAAAAGGAACACGTTCCAGATGAATTCGACCGTGCCGACCTCGCCGCATGCGATGCAGGTGAACGGGATGGCGCCGTTATCATCAGTCGGCGCCAGGGTGGCGAGCGCGACCGCGCCGATGGCGAGGATCAGGAGCAGGCGCGCCCATCGCGAGGATGAGGGCTTAGCGGATTTCACGTGGCGGGAGCTCTGGTGACCACTGGGTCGGATTCGAGAGTCGGGATTTCCCAATCTAACGGCACCCATCTCTTCTCGATCGACGTGGAGGAGCATTTCCAGGTCAGCGCCTTCGACGACGTCGTTCCCCGCGCCACGTGGGATCAACATCCGTCTCGGGTCGAAGCGAGCACGGACCGCCTGCTCGACCTGCTCGCGCGCCATCATGCCTCCGCCACTTGCTTCGTGCTCGGCTGGGTGGCCGAACGGCATCCGGCGCTCGTCAAACGGATTGCAGCCGCCGGCCACGAGATCGCGTCGCACGGCTGGTGGCATTGGAGACTCACGGGGTTGGATTCCGAGCGGTTCCGGGCTGAGGTGCGCGACTCGAAGCGAGTTCTCGAAGACATCTGCGGAGCGCCCGTACGCGGCTTCCGCGCGCCGAGCTTCTCCATCGTGCCGGGCGGCGAGTGGGCGTTCGATGTGCTGCTCGAAGAAGGGTATACCTACGACTCGAGCATCTTTCCGATTCGGAGGCCCGGCTACGGCTATCCCGGTGCTCCGAGGTCGCCCTATCGCATCAAGCGACCCGGCGGACACTTGCTCGAGTTTCCGCTCGCGACCCTCGATGTGCTAGGCGTTCGGCTGCCGGCGGCCGGCGGAGGGTACCTCCGGCAGTTGCCCCTTGCCCTCATCCAGCGCTCCGCGCGCGGGTTCGAATCCGAGGCGCCGGGCATGTTCTACATCCATCCCTGGGAAATTGACCCGGAGCAGCCGCGGCTGCCGGTCGGAGCGCTGACCCGGATCCGTCACTATCGCGGCCTCAAGAAAACCCTCGGGCGGCTCGAGACGCTGTTCAACGAGTTCCGTTTCACGTCCGTCGAGCGCTGGCTGGCTTCGGGGCTGGGGAAATCTCTTGCTGAGGGTTGAGCGGTTTGAGGGCCCGGCTACCGACTGGGACGACTTCGCGGCCGAGCAGCGCGGGTTCACCCATTTCCATCGCATCGGGTGGCGCGATGTCATCGGCGGCGCGCTGGGACACGAGTGCCTCTACTTCGCGGCGCGGACGGATGACGGGGCGCTCGCCGGGGTTCTGCCGCTCGTCCGGGTTAGGAGCCTCGTCTTCGGTCATTACCTCGTCTCGATGCCGTTTCTCAACTACGGCGGCCCGATCGGGACCGACGCCGCGGTTCAGGCGCTCGCGGAGGCGGCGACTCGGCACGCCCGCGAGGACGGCGCCAAGCTGCTCGAGCTCCGCAGCCGGATCGCGCTCCCGGTCGATCTCCCGGTCTCGCATCGAAAGATCACCGTCGTCCTCGATCTCGCGGCGAATCGCGAGGCCTTGTGGAAGGGTTTTTCCGCCAAGCTGCGCAGCCAGGCGCGGAAGCCCGAGAAGGAAGGCGTTACGGTTCGCTTCGGCGCCGATCAGGTCGAGCCGTTCTATCGGGTGTTCGCCCACCACATGCGCGATCTCGGAACCCCGGTCCTCCCGCGGCAGTGGTTCGAAGCTATCGCGAGCCGTTTCCCCGACGACGCCTGGTTTGCCTGTGCCTGGTACCGCGGCAATCCGGTCGCGGGCGGTGCGGGTTTCCGGTGGGCGGACGAGGTCGAGATCACCTGGGCGTCCTCGCTCCGCGAGCACAACCGGATCGCGCCTAACATGATGCTGTACAGTGCCTTCATGGAGCGAGCGATTTCCGAGCGGCTTGCCCGGTTCAACTTCGGCCGCTGCTCGCCCGGCTCCGGGACCCATCGCTTCAAGCAGCAGTGGGGTGCCAAGGACGAGGCGCTCTATTGGTATCAGCGGGCCTCGGCCGGCGACGGCGAGGCCGCAACGCCGAGCCCGGATCACGGCGTGCTGTCGTTCGGTCCTCGTGTCTGGCGCCACTTGCCCCTCCGCGTCACCACTTGGCTCGGTCCCCGCATCGTCCGCTTCATTCCGTGAGCTGGCGCTACCTCCCGCCGGTTCGCTCGCCCATCGGTATCGGCGCTATCGGGGCCGGGCTCTTCCCGGCCGCGGACGCAGTGGCCACTGCCCGAGGACTCGTCTCGCGGGAATACGGGACCGACGAAATGGTCCTCACCGACTCGGGAACATCCGCTCTGCGGCTGGCGTTGGAGGCAATCCCCGTCGCGGCGCCAGGCAAGCCCGCTCTCGTCGCAATGCCGGCGTATGCCTGCTACGACCTGGCGACAGCCGCGGACGGCGCGGGTGTCCGAGTCGTCCTGTATGACGTCGACCCCAACACTCTCAGTCCAGATCTCGCGAGCCTCGAGCACGCCCTCTCCATGGGAGCGAGCGCGGTCGTCGTCGTGCATCTCTACGGCCTCTCGGTCGATCTCGATGCGATAACCCGCATCGTCGCCGCCGCGGGCGCGGTGCTGATCGAGGACGCGGCCCAGGCGGTCGGAGCGTCATACCGCGGGCGGCCGCTGGGCTCGTTCGGAGCTTTCGGCGTCCTGAGCTTCGGGCGTGGCAAAGGCCGCACGGCCGGGGCCGGGGGTGCGCTGCTCGTCAATGACCCGTGCGCCCGCGAGCTGCTGCTCGCGCGTGCCGACCCGGGGCTCCCAGTCCACGACCCGCTGGGTTCGGTTGCAAAGCTCGCCGTTCAATGGCTCCTCGGCGGGCCGGCGGCATATCGGATTCCGGCCTCGCTGCCCTTTCTCGGTCTCGGGGAGACCCCGTATCACCGGCCCATCCCCGGGGGTGCGCTGGGTCGTCGGGCAGCCGCTATTCTCGCGACGACGTGGGATGCTTCGCTCGCGGAGGCCTCGGTTCGGCGCGGCAATGCGGCGCGGTGGAACGACGTGCTCGCCGGGCGGTCCCAAGTGAAGGCGGTGGAGCCCCTCGCCGGGTCGGTTCCGGGGTTCCTCCGCTATCCGGTTCGCCTGCCGAGCGGCGTCCTCGACGACCGGGCGAGATCGCTAGGCATGATCCCGGGGTATCCGACTGCCCTCGCGGACCTCCGGGGCTTCGCCGAACGCTGTCTCCCGACCGGTCGCCCATTTCCCGGCGGGCGCGAGCTTGCAATGCGTCTGGTCACCTGGCCCACCCACGGCTGGGTCACTGAAGCGGATCGCCGGGCGGTGGACGAGTGGGTGTCGCGCTGGTGGGCGAGACCACGATCTACCGACGAGGCCGGCCGTTGACGGTGCGTACCCCTCGATTAGATCCGCCGCTACTTTTCGGCCCACCGATGTCTTACTTGCCTCGCGTGGATTCATGACACATCCGACCAGCGGACCGGGCCTTCACTTTCACCACATCGGTGTCGCGTCGAGCGACCTCGATGCCGAGGAGAAGGTCTATCACGCCCTTGGCTACAGGCGCGAGAGCGAGGACTTCACCGACCCCATCCAAGGCATTCGCGGCCGTTTTCTGATTGGGGGCGGACCTCGTCTCGAGCTGCTCGTCCAAGTCCCCGGCAAATCGGTCCTCGAGCCCTGGCTTCGAAAGGGGATTCGCCTCTACCATCTCGCATGGGAGGCGGACGATCTTCCGGCCGCGAGCGAGCACTTCGTGGCGCAGCGGGCTCGCGTCGTGGTACCGCCGGTTCCTGCGGTTGCGTTCGGAGGTCGTCTGATCACGTTCTTGATGCTTCCCAACCTGCAGCTGATCGAGCTGATCGCGCTGGCGCCGCCCGCTTGAGAGCGGCTCGTCGCGGCACGGGTTTTCCAGTCTGGCGGGCTTTCGCCCCGGCCCAAGCCGATCTGGGTCCATTGTCCTAAGTTTTTGCGAGTGAATATGTTAGAAAGATGTCCTTGACCGAATCAAAACCGGATCTTGCAGTCGGGGAGGGTTCAGACCTTTTCCAGGCGGTGATCACCGCCCTTCGCTCGGCCGATAGCTCCGGGCGCTTGGCGATCGAGCTCCTCGCCCGGGTCGATCCGACTGAGTGTCGCCGGATCCTCTTGACGACCTCGGCAGCGCTCGATGGGCTCCCCCTGGCCGCCCGCAGGGCGGTGCTTGACCTCGTCGTTGGTGCTGTGGGTACCGACGCGACGCCGGCGGACCTGCTCGAATTGGACCGGTTGGTTCGCCGCTATGGGATCGACCTGAGTGCGGAGGCTGTCGCCGGCCTGGTGCAGCGACTTCGAGCGGCCGAGCGACCCCAGTCCGTCAACGAGGCGGCGAAGGCATTGCTGGATCGCCGCCATCAGGAGCCCGCACTGATCCGCGCCGCGATCGAGCTCGCCCGGGAGCGCGGCCATACGACTGATGCGCACCGGTGGCTCACGAAGCTCGGTGAAGTTGACCCGGCGCTGAGCACCGTCACCTGGATTCAGCGGATTCGCCGCGAGCTTGGAGGTCAGGGGCTGCCCGCGGTCCGAGTGGCATTGCTCAGCTCCTTTACGATCGATCAGGTCGTGCCATATCTGGATCTGGAATGCCGCCGTCTCGGGCTCGAGCCGGAGATCTACCTCGCGCCGTTTGATACCTGGGCCCGCGAGGTTCTCGACCCGGCCGCAAAGCTTCGAGGGTTCGAGCCCGATGTCGCCTTCCTCTCTGTCTCGATCGACGATCTCATTCCCGAGCTGGCCGGAAGTCCATCCGGCGCGGATCTCGAGGCTGCGGCCGCCGAAGCAATCGGCCGCGTCACGGAAGCAGCCACACAATTCAGCGGCTGGTCGGGGAAGCCACTCGTCGTTCACGCATTGCATTCCGCTATTGCCGGCCCTCGCGGGATTCTCGAGGGACGCGAAGGAATTTCGCGGAGCAGTTGGATCGCCGCCCTCAACGAGCGGCTGGCGGTAGCACTCCGCGCGCTGCCGCGATGCTACCTGCTCGACCTTCCTGAGCTCCTGTTGCGATCCGGGGTCCCGGCCGACGTCCCGAAGCTGCGTCATCTCGCCGCGATGCGAATCCCTCCCGCCGCCATGCCCGCGCTGGCGCGCGCCTATGTTCGCTACGTGGCGCCCGAGAAGGGCCTAACCCGGAAGTGCGTGGTGCTCGACCTCGACAACACGCTCTGGGGCGGTGTCGTTGGTGAAGACGGCCCTACCGGTATCCGCCTTGGCCACACGTCGCCGGGCGCGGAGTACGTCGAGTTCCAGCGTTTCCTGGCCACCCTGCCGGAGCGCGGGTTCCTGCTGGCAATCGCCTCGAAGAACAATCCCGATGACGCGCTCGAAGTGATCCGCGGCCACGAAGCGATGATCCTTCGAGAGGAAGCCTTCAGCGCCATCCGGATCAACTGGCGGCCCAAGCCCGAAAATCTCACGAGCATAGCGGAGGAGCTGAACATCGGGGTCGACTCGCTCATCTTCGTCGACGACAATCCCGACGAGCGCGAGCTGATGCGGCAGCTGGTGCCCCAGGTCCTCACGGTTGAGATGCCTCGCGACCCCGCCCTATATCGCGAGACCCTTGAAGCGCTGCCCCAGCTCCAAGCGCTGGCCGTCACCGCCGAGGATCGGCAGCGGATCGGGCAGTACCGAGCGAACCGCCAACGCGAACAGCGAAGGGTCAGCACCGCTTCTCTCGACGAGTACCTGCTCTCGCTCGAGGTCACGGTCGAAATTGGACCGGTGACGGAGCCGCTATTCGCCCGGGTTGCGCAGCTATTCCAGCGAACCAACCAGTTCAACGTCACCACCCGTCGATATGACGTGGCCCAGCTTCAAAAGCTCGCCGGAGATCCCGCCTGGCGGGGTTTTACGCTCAAGGCTGGCGATCGGTTTGGTGACCACGGCCTCGTTGCCGTGGCGTTGGCGCGGGTCGGCCAAGACACCTGGACAGTGGACAGCTTCTTGATGAGTTGCCGCGTGATCGGTTACGGCATTGAAACGGCCCTCCTCGCCACCATCTCGGCGGAAGCCGCCAAGCTCGGCGCCAGCGCGCTCGAAGGCGAGTTCATCGTGTCCAAGAAAAATGTGCCCGCGCGCGACATTTATGAGCGGCACGGCTTCATCCGCCATGATCTCGTCGACGGCGTCGAGCGGTGGCGCCGCGACCTCGCCGACGGCGGCATTGCCTTCCCCCCATGGATAGGGACGCCCCATGACACCGCCTGAAGCGGTCATCGCCCGCGTATTCGGCGTGAGCGCGGACCGAGTAACCGACCAGACCTCGAACGAAACCTTGCCGGAGTGGGACTCGCTCGGTCATATCACACTCGTCATCGAGCTCGAAGCGACCTATGCCGTGTCGCTGTCAGCCGAAGAGACCCTGACCCTGACTTCCGTCGCGGCGATCAAACGGCTGCTCGAGGAACGGGGAATTACGTGGTGAGCGCAGGATCACCGCCGCCCACGGGCAGCGGCTCCGGCGTCAAGGTTGTTCGCTACGAATCGGCTTACCTGAGCCCCCTTACCGAGTTCTACCGCGATATCTGGGACTCCGAGGCGACCGAAACCGGCGTCGCGGCTGCCCGAGCTGAGGGTGCCGCCCGAAACCCCGTCACGCCCGGCGAACAGGTTCCCACCTATCTGTTCATGAAGGAGGGGCGAGTCCTCGGTCACCTTTCGACGATTCCGGTGCAAGTCAGCTCCGGCGGCGTATCCCGCCAGGCCTACTGGTTCATCGGATTCATGGTTCGACCCGAGTTCCGGAACGGTCCGATCGGCTACCTGCTGCTCAAGGAGGCTTCGCAGGATCTCGAGCTCACCCTCTCCCTCACAGTTGCCACCCCTTCTATCAGGCTGTTTCGGTCGGTTGGGTTCGCCGAGATCGGGTTGGTGCCCAATTTCGTCCGGATGCTCCGCCCGGGCCGAGTCCTTCGTCGGCTCGATCTCGACGCCATCGGTCTCGGCGGGCTCCCACTGCTGGCCCGAAGGGCGGTGCGTGTCGCCCAGGCTCCGGGAGTGGCCGAGATCGTCGGTGGGGCAGCCGGGGTTGGCCTGGGGCTCTGGAGCGCGCTCCGGGGACCGTGGCTGACCAGCCCGGCCGTCGCTGAAGGGGCGGCTTCACCGACCGAGCTGGACGCGATGTGGGCGACCATAGGTTCTGCCCTTGGTTCCGCTGCTGCTCGGGACGGAAAGTACCTCGCTTGGCGCTATCCGATTGGTCAGGGAGATCCCTACGGCGCAGTGCGGGTTGAACGGGACGGACGGGTCCGAGGGGTGGCGTATATCCGCCGGCCCCGGGACGAAGGGGATCCCCGGCTGAGAGGGATCAAAGTCGCGTCTCTGTCGGACTGGATCTTCGATCCCGGCCGGTCCGGCGACGGCTTGGCCCTCTTAGCCGGAGCGGAACGGGTCGCTCGGCAGCAAGGCGCCGATGCCCTCCTTACGAGTGTCAGCCACGCCGCTCTCCCTCCCTTGCTCCGCCGTCGCGGCTATCAGCGGTTTGCCGGGAACTTGGTATTCCTGATCAAGGACCGCCGGGGTGAGCTGCCGGGATCGACGACCCTGGCCGACTGGTGGGTTTCGCGCGGCGACATGAACGCGGACGGCGTGTTCTAATCGTGCCGACCTTCCCGAATGGGGCCCGCTTCGCGTTCACCATAATGGACGACACGGATGTGGCCACCGTGGCGAATGTCCGGCCGGTCTATCGGCTTCTCCACGATCTCGGCATGCGGACGACGAAGACGGTCTGGCCGGTCGGGTGTCCGGAGGGCAGCCGCGATTTCTCCAGCTCCGAAACGCTCGACGACCCCGGATATGTTGCGTTCGTCCGCGAGCTCGCGGCCGAAGGTTTCGAGATCGCCTACCACGGCGCGACCATGGAGAGCTCGACCAGGGACCGTACCGAACGGGCGATCTCGCGATTCCAGGAGCTGATTGGGGCGGCGCCCAGGGTCTACGCAAATCACGCCTACAATCGAGAGAACATCTACTGGGGCTGTGATCGGATCGACAGCCCGCTGCTTCGGCTCCTCTATGCTCGCACCAACGGGCGCCCGCCCGATTGGTACCAGGGGCACCGGCCCGGGTCGCCATGGTGGTGGGGGGATCTGGCAAGCGAGCACGTGACCTACGTGCGGAACTTGACCTACGACGAGATCAACCTTGCTCGCGTCAATCCTTCGATGCCGTACCGCGACCCTGCTCGACCCCTGGCTCAGTGGTGGTTTTCGTCCTCCGACGCTGAGGATGCGGCTGAATTCAATCACCTCATCGCGCCGGAGGCGCAGGACCGATTGGAACAGGAGGGGGGTGTATGCATCGTTGCGACCCACCTGGGAAAGCGGTTTACCAAGGACGGCGTGGTTGATCCTCGCACGGTCGAGCTCTTGAGCCGCTTGTCGGGAAAGCCGGGCTGGTTCGTTCCCGTTGGGGAGCTCCTGGACTGGCTTCGCGAGCAGAGGACTGCCGAGGGGCTTCCCCCCGGCGAGTGGCGCCGCATGCAGTGGCGCTGGGCGAGGGACCTCGTGAGGCGACGGCTCCGAAGGCGGGCCAGGAAGG
Source organism: Gemmatimonadota bacterium (assembly GCA_039933355.1). Taxonomy (GTDB): domain Bacteria; phylum Gemmatimonadota; class Gemmatimonadetes; order Gemmatimonadales; family GWC2-71-9; genus SHZU01. The sequence goes on from JBDTOH010000009.1 coordinate 27,784, forward strand.
CTTCCTAGCACCAGCGATTCTTCCGATGTAGTGCCCTTGGGCCGGCTGGACCCGATTTCCGTCCTCCCTCGCAGCCATCCTCCGCAAACGTATGGACCGCGGTCGCTCTAACTCCTTTCCCGCCATCGGCCTCTAGTACCCCTGCCTGATGGACCCCGCTCAAAATCGGCACCTCATTTCGACCCAGCCTTAGGGCTGTATGACGATCATCATTTGGCTAAATAGCTTTTTGCAAATCAATGTCGATGTCTCGACAGTATTCAGCTAACCGATCTTCCAGTGACGGTAGTTGCAGCTCGTAAGTTATTTACTGATAGGGCAATGGGTTCGTGATTGCAGTTGTATTGAAAACATGCCTGTAAAAAAATAGCGCATCATTCTCATGCGGTGATGGGTCCGCTA